>NZ_VRVH01000007.1:0-56439 GCF_008040095.1 Methylobacterium sp. WL6
GTGCGCACGATGACCCTGCCCGACAGCTATCAGGACCACGACAGCCCGGACAAGATGTACGCCGAGGCCGGCCTCGACGCCGCCAGCATCGTCCGGAAGGTCGAGGACATCCTCCCCGAGCGGAAGGCCCGCCCGAGCAACGTCGTCAGCGTCGGGCGCCGCCCGCGCTGAGCGCCGGTCGGCCGTCGATCAGTCCGTCTCGCCCTGCATCGCGCGGCGCTGGCGGTCGAGCTCGTCGCTGTAGCGCTTCAAGGTGTGGCTCTCCGTGAGCATGCCGATGACCTGCCGGTCGCGGATCGAGTCGACCACGGCGAGCGCCTCGCTCTCGGTGCGGTCGAAGGCCGCCGAGGCTTCCTTGGCGTTCAGCTCGGGCGTCAGGATGTCGTCGGGGTGGTGCAGCACGTCGGCGAGCGTCGCCGGCGTCTCGCTCGCGTCGCGCGCGGCGGCATGGGCCTCGGGCACCAGGACGATGCCGGCGTAGCGGCCTGCCTCGTCCACCACGATCACCCGCGAGGGCGATCCGAGCGGGTGCGCCCGCAGGAAGGTCGCCATCGGCGTATCGAGGGGGATGGTGCGCACGTCCTTGCGCATCAGCCGACCGACCGTCAGGCTGCGGATCCAGCCGACGTCGTGGGCGCTGCGGATGCTCTCGCCGCGCAGGTGGAAGCGCCAGGTGGCGAAGGAGTAGCCGAAGGTCTTCCGCACGGTGAGCGACGAGGCGATCACCGCGACGAGGACGAGGCCGGTGATCGGCAGGCTGCCGGTCACTTCCAGCGCCAGGAACGTCATGGTGAGCGGGCCGCCGATGACGGCGACCGCGAGTGCGCTCATGCCGATCACCGCATAGGCGAGCGGCGTCAGCCCGAAGGCGGCGAGCCCCGGAATCACCGCCGGCGCGACCATCGCGAACAGCTTGCCGGCGAGCGCACCGAGGAACAGCGAGGCGAAGAACAGGCCTCCGCGGAACCCCGACCCGATCGAGATCGCCGAGGCCGTCGCCTTGCCGACGAACAGCAGAACGAGCGCCGCCGTGCCGTAGCCCTCGGCCCCGTCCGCGAAGTGGACGTGGAGAGCGCCGTGCCCGCCGGACAGCACCTGCGGGCCGATCGCGAGCGCCAGCGCGCCGACGCAAAGGCCCCCGAGCGCGGGTCCGGCCACCCGCGGGATCCGCGTCGCCGCCACGCCCTGCTCGACCAGCGTGACGCCGCGCATGATCAGGATGCCGAGGCCGGCGCAGAACAGGCCGAGGACGAGGCTCGGCAGGGTGTCGGCGCCGGTCACCGCGGCCGTCGTCACCGCCTGGACGTTGTCGAGGGCGACCAGAGGCTGGGCCGCGACCAGGCTCCGCGAGACCAGGCTGCCGCACAAGGCGGCCACCACCACCGGCGTCAGCGTCGCGATCGAGTAGGTGCCGATGATCAGCTCGAAGGCGTAGAACGCGCCGGTCAGCGGCGCCCCGAAGGCGGCGGCGATCGCCGCGGCCGATCCGCAGCCGACCAGCGTGCGCAGGTCGTTGCGCCGCATCTCGAAGGCGATGCCGAGGCGCGAGGCGAGGCCGCCGCAGATCTGCGTATAGCCCGCCTCGAGCCCGACCGAGGCGCCGCTTCCGTTCGAGATGACGTTCTGCACGGCGACGTA
Source organism: Methylobacterium sp. WL6 (assembly GCF_008040095.1). NCBI lineage: Bacteria > Pseudomonadati > Pseudomonadota > Alphaproteobacteria > Hyphomicrobiales > Methylobacteriaceae > Methylobacterium > Methylobacterium sp. WL6. The sequence goes on from NZ_VRVH01000007.1 coordinate 1,639, forward strand.
GACGCTGTCGCGCAGCGACATCCGGCCGCCATGGAGCGCGTTGGCCTCGATCGGATCGATCACCGGCCGCCTCCGCCGCCCGCGGATCGCGTTGGCTGCGAGGATCACGAGGCCGAGCAGGATGCCGCCGAGGCAGGGGCCGACGAGCAGGGCGAGCGGCGTCACGGCGTCGGCCGCGCTGAGGCGGGTCCCGTGCGGCAGGCGGTACAGCGCCTCGCGAAGGCCCTGCGTCGCGACGTTCATCCCCGCCACCGCCGCGCCGGCGACGCATCCGGTCAGGCCGGAGAGCACCACGAGCCCGACCTCGCTGCGGCGGACGAGGACGCGGAGCCGGCCGGGCGCCTGGACCAGGGTCGCGCGGTCCCAGCGGCGGCGCGGGGTCTCGGCGGTCTGGCTCATCGCGGCGCGGGCGTGGGACGACAGGTCACGCCCGATCCTTACGGGTTCGCGCACGCCTCAGTCCACAGGCGCAGGCGTGGTGTCGAACCCGCTTGAAATGCCGCCGCCGCCACGATACACCCCGCCGCAGTGCCGCCGTAGCTCAGTTGGTTAGAGCGCTTGATTGTGGATCAAGAGGTCCCCCGTTCGAGCCGGGGCGGTGGTACCATCGATTTCGACGGGCGATGCGAGGGGTTGGCGAAGCGCCGGCCCCTTTTTCGTTTGTGGATGATCGGGTCCGCATTCCCCCCGCCCCTTGCTCAAGCCCGACTGCGCTTTCGCAGACGAAGCTTCGAGCCGCATCCGCGAGGGTGCGGCCGCGGGGGTCACACCACGCCGGCGCGGAGCAGGTCGTGGATGTGCAGGATGCCGGCGGGGCGGCCGGCTTCGACCACGAAGATCGCCGTGATGCGCTTGCGGTTCATCACCTCCAGGGCGGCGCTCGCCAGGAGGTCGGCCTCGACCACCACCGGGGCGGCCGTCATCACCTGCTGAACGGTGGTGTCGAGGATCGCCGGGCCCATGTGGCGGCGCAAGTCGCCGTCGGTGACGATGCCGATCAGGTGCCCGTCCGCGTCGACGACGCCGACGCAACCGTAGCGGCGCCGGGTGATCTCGATCAGGACGTCGGACATCACCATCGTGTCGGGCACGAGCGGCACCTCGTCGCCGGTGTGCATGAGCTGGCGCACGGTCTTCAGGTGTGCGGCGAGGGTGCCGCCGGGATGGAGCGTCTTGAAGCGCGCCGAGGTGAAGCCGCGCTGCTCGACGAGCGCCACCGCGAGGGCGTCGCCGAGCGCCAGCTGGATCAGGCTCGAGGTGGTGGGCGCGAGGTCGTGGGGGCAGGATTCGCGCACCTTCGGCAGGGCGAGCAGCACGTCCGCCGCGCGGCCGAGCGTGCTGTCGGCGTTGCAGGTGATCGCGATCAGGGGGATCGAGAAGCGGCGCGAGAAGCTGACGAGGTCGCCGAGCTCCACCGTCTCGCCCGACCACGACAGTGCGACGATCACGTCGTCGGCGGCGATCATGCCCAGGTCGCCGTGGCTCGCCTCGGTGGGGTGGACGAAGAAGGCGTGCGTGCCGGTGGAGGCCAGCGTCGCGGCGAGCTTGCGCCCGACATGGCCGCTCTTGCCGATGCCGCAGACGATGACGCGGCCCTTCACCGATAGGATGGTCTCGACCGCCCGCTCGAACGCGACGCCGAGGTCGCCGTCCAGAAGCGCGATGACCTCATCGAGCGCCGACATGCCGAGGCGGAGGCTGCGCACCGCGATGGCGCGCGGATCGCCCTCGCCTGCGGCGACCGCATGAAGGCGCGGCGACGCCGCTTTGGAGGGCTTCTGCGCGATCGGGAACGCGGTGACGTGCGACATGGGGCATCCGCATAGGATCCCGGCATCGAGAACGCGCACCGGGCAGGCTGGAACGGCATCGTGCCCGGTCGTCGGGCGACGCTACGCCTAGGTTCGGGCCGTGGTTTAAATGTGACGGCGCGATGTCGCAGCGGGCCGGCACGGGGGGCCGTCAGCGCGGCACCAGGTGGAAGTCCGGTGCGTGCTCGGGCTGGGTCGTCACGACGGCCGCCGGCAGCACCGGGCGGGTATCGGCGAGCGAGATCCTGAACCGGCCGACGATGCGGGCGAGCGCCAGCACCGCCTCGGTGAGGGCGAAATGCGCGCCGATGCAGACCCGCGGGCCGACGCCGAAGGGGAGATAGGCGTAGCGCGGGATCGCCGGGGCGCCGGGCAGGAAGCGGCCCGGATCGAAGGCGTGCGGGTCGTCCCAGAGGCGGCGGTGCCGGTGCAGCACCCAGGGCGAGATCATCACGATGTCGCCGGCCGCGATCTCCACGCCGGCGACGCGGTCGGCTTCGAGCGCGCGTCGCACGATGACGAAGGCCGGCGGATAGAGCCGCATCGTCTCGTCGATCACCGCGCGGGTCAGCGGCAGGCGCCCGTCCTGCGCGCAGCCGGCCGGGGCGGCGAGGTCCGCGCCCTGCACCTCGCGCGCCACCTGCTCCTGCAGCTCGGGCGCCAGCGCCAGCATGTAGGCGGCCCAGAACAGGAGCACCGCGGTGGTCTCGTGCCCGGCCAGGATCATGGTCGCGACCTGGTCGCGGACCTCGGCGTAGCTGAAGGCCGCCCCGGTCTCGGGATTGCGGGCGGCCATCAGCAGGTCGAGCAGGTCGCGATGGGTGCGCGGGGTCCCGTCGGCGGCCCGCGCTTCGATGATCTGGCCGAGGAAGGGCGTCCAGCGCTTCCGGAACCGGGCGCGCGGAAAGTCGAGGGGCGCCCGCCAGGTCGGCGGCATCAGGATGTCGAGGAGGTGGGGCCGGCCGAGGCGCTCGGAATACTCGGCGATGAAGCCGCGCAGCGCGTCCCCGTGCCGATCCATCGCTACCGAGAACATGCTGCGCCCGGCGATCTCGAGGGCCAGCCGGTGAAGGGCGGCGAACAGGGCGACGGGGCCGCGCGCGGCGGCGACGTCGAACTCGCCGAGCGCGTCGCCGATCGCGCGGTCGATCAGCGGGACGAGACCGTCGATCGCCTTCGGGGTGAAGGCCGGCGCCAGCGAGCGCCGCTGATGGCGCCAGGACGCGCCCTCGCTGATCAGGACGCCGTCGCCGAGGATCGGGCGCAGGATCCGCACGGAGCCGGCGGTGCGGGCATAGTTCGCCTGGTTGTCGACGAGCACCCGGCGGATCGCATCCGGATCGCTCAGGGTGAAGCTCGACCGCCCGAGCAGGCTGCGGCGGGTGATCAGATCGTCGTAGGCCCGGCGCGGCCAGCCGACGAGGGCGTTGGTGCGCAGCGCGCCGAGATAGGAGAGGATCGGCGGCTCGCGCTCCGGCGGAACCCGGAACGGCGGCACGATCCGCGGCGTCGCGGCGCGCGCGCCATCGGAGGCCTGCGCCGCCGTAGGGTCGAGAACCGTCGTCATGTCCGTCCTCCGCCGATGGCGACGCGCCCCGGTCCACCGTCCGCGACCCGTTCGCCGGGGCCGATCCCGCGCGAGGGACCGGTCGCCGACGTCGGGTCTTCGGGCGCCGTTCTACACGTTCGCGGCCGCCGGCGTGAGGCCGGCAAACCGCCTCACGCGGCGATGAACAGGCCGGCGATGGCCGCGCTCGTCAGGTTCGACAGGGTGCCCGCGAGGATGGCGCGCAGGCCGTAGCGGGCGATCTCGGACCGGCGCTCGGGCACGAGGCTGGAGAAGCTCGCGAGCTGGATCGCGATCGACGACAGGTTGGCGAAGCCGCAGAGCGCGAAGCAGACGATCGCCTGGCTGCGTGAATCGATGGCGCCGCCCTTCAGCACCGGCGAAAGGTTGGCGTAGGCGAAGAACTCGTTGAAGGCGAGCTTCTGCCCGATCGCGCCGCCGACCAGCGTCGCGTGCTCCCACGGCACGCCGAGGAGCCAGGCGAGCGGTGCCAGCGCGAACCCGAGGATGCCCTGGATCGAGGCCGCCGGATATCCGGCGAGGCCGCCCAGGTAGCCGACGATGCCGTCGGCGAGCGCGATCAGGCCGACGAAGGCGATCAGCATCGCGCCGACCGCGACGGCGACGGCGAGCCCCTTCTGCGTGCCGTCGGCCGCGGCCTCGATCAGGTTGGCCGCGCGCGTCTTGCCGAACTCGACCCGGGTGGTGGCGATCCGCGTCGGCTCGGTCGAGGGCACCAGCAGCTTGGCGAAGAGCAGCCCGCCGGGGATCGCCATCAGCGAGGCGGCGAGCAGGTAGGTCATCGGCACGCCGAGCGCCGCGTAGCCGGCCAGGATCGAGCCCGCGGTGGAGGCGGCGCCGCTCGTCATCACTGCGAACAGCTCGGCCCCGGTCAGGAGCGCGAGGAACGGGCGCAGCGCCACCGCGATCTCGCTCTGCCCGATGGCGATGGTGATCACCGCCGAGAACGACTCGATCGGGCTGGTGCCGACCAGCCTGCGCAGGCCGGCGCCGACGATGCGGGCGGCGGCCTGCATGATCCCGACGTGATACAGCACGCCGATCAGCGCCGAGACGTAGAGGATCTGCGGCAGCACCCGAAGCGCCAGGATGAAGCCGCTGCCGCCGAACAGCTCGAACATCCGCGGCTCGACGAGGCCGCCGAACAGGAATGCGGTGCCGCGGTCGCCGTAACCGAGCACGGTCTGGACGAAGCCGGCCGCGGCAGAGAGGCCGGACTGGCCGGACGGGACGAACAGGATCAGCGCGCCGAGGCCGACCTGTAGACCGAGCGCGGCGAGCACCACGCGGGGCCGGATCGCACGCCGGTTCGTCGAGAGTAGGACGGCGACGGCGAGCAGCAGAAGGATGCTGAGGCCGGCATGCAGGAGGCGGTCGAACATCGGATCTCGGAACTCGGCTGGCTGATCGGGACGGCCATGGAAGCTTCGGGCCAAGCTTTTCCCGGCGCGATCGACACGCGGTCGTTTCCCCGCGGGTGCTGGATCGATCCCGGATCGGAACGTGACCCCGGCTGTTCATCGCCGGGGCCCGGACCATATCGTGCCGGGCGCCGTCCCGTGGCCCAATCGAAGATCCGGAGCAGACGACATCATGGCGAGCCTGCGTGCGCATCTCGCGTCCTACATGGTCAGGCGCAACGTCCGGAACCGCCTCGGCGCGATGGACGACGTGGGCAAGATCCGGGCGGTCTTCGGCGGCCGGACGTTCCCGGATCCGTCCGGCGCGACCTACGAGGCCGGCGCCGTCGGCGGGATACCCGGCGAATGGGTCAGGCCGGTCCGCCCCGAGGGACCGGAGCGGCGGCTGCTCTACCTGCACGGCGGCGGCTTCGTCGCCTGCTCGCCGAAATCGCATCGCCCGGTGACGGGCGCGCTGGCCGAGCGCGGCTTCACGATCTTCGCCGCCGATTACCGGCTCGCACCGGAGCACCCGTTTCCGGCCGGCGTCGAGGATGCGTGCGCGGCCTGGAACGCCCTCGCCGCGCTCGGGCCGGCGGCGATCGCCGGCGATTCCGCCGGCGGCAACCTGGCGCTCGTCGCGATGCTGGCGGCCCGCGACCGCGGGCTGCCTCTTCCGACGGCCGCCGCCCTGTTCTCGCCGGTCACCGACTTCCTCGCCGAGGACGGCTCGCGCGTCAGCAATGCCCGGCGCGACGCGATGTTCGACCCGCGGGCGCTGATCAACCTCGGGCCGATGTATCTCGGCGGGGCCGATCCCGCCGACCCGCGGATCTCGCCGCTCTTCGCGGATCTCGCCGGCCTGCCGCCGCTGCTGTTCCACGTCGGCGAGCGGGAGGTGCTGCGCGACGATTCGGTGCGGATGGCCGAGAAGGCGCGGGCGGCCAGCGTCACCGTGTCCCTGACGGTGTTCCCGGTGGTCGCCCATGTCTGGCAGTTCGCGCACAGCATGTTGCCGGAGGCGCGCCGCTCCCTCGATGCGGCGGCGGAGTTCCTGCAAAGCCACCAGTAGCTCCAGCAAGACGCCGGTCCGCGCCGCGACCGCCTCCGTTGCGACGGAACGGGCTGCGGCGATCGGCCGTTGAGAGGTCAAGCTGCGCCGCCCGGCGGCGCCCATCGCGCGGAGAGAACCATGAGCCTGATCGGACGCATCGTCACGAAGCTTCTCGGGAACGAGGATCGCCAGGTCGTTCGCGACGACCGCAACGCGAGCTCCGCCTCGCCGATCGGGCGCCTCGTGACCAAGATCCTCGGCAAGTAGCCGGCACCCCGCTCGGGCGGGCACGGATCGACGGGCGGCGTGGGTCACGCCGCCATCAAACGCGCAGAACTGACGGGTAGGAGATGACCATGGTCGATACGGATCGCATCGTCGGCGGTGCCAAGGAGCTTGGCGGCAAGATTCAGGGTGCGGCCGGCGACTTCGTCGGGTCCAACCGCGACTCGGCGGAAGGCCGCCTTCGCGAGGCCGGCGGCAAGACGCAGGAGGCCTACGGTCAGGCCAAGGACACCGTGCGCAACGTCGCCGACGAGGCCGGCGACCGCGCCCAGGAGGCCTACGGGCAGGCCAAGGACGCCTACGGGCAGGCACGCAGCAAGCTGCGCGACGTCGCCGACAACGTCACGGACTACGCCTCGGACGCCTACGACCGCCGCGGCGACTACCTGCGCGACGGCCGCCAGGCGGTCAGCTCGCGGGTCGAGGAGAATCCGCTGATCGCGCTGGTGCTCGCCGGCGCCGTCGGTTACGGCCTTGCCCTGCTGCTGCACGGGCGTCGCTAAACGCAGCCCGCGTTGCAAAATCCTGCGCCATCGAAGCACCCCGCCGGTTGACCGGCGGGGTGCTTTCGCCTGCGGGCTACTGCGCTGTCCAGCCGCCATCCATGGCGATGTTGGTGCCGGTGATCTGGCTGGCGGCGTCCGAGCACAGGAACAGGGCGAGCGCGGCGACCTGGTCGACGGTGACGAACTCCTTCGTCGGTTGCGCCTTCAGCAGCACCTCGTCAATCACCTGCTCCTTGGTCAGCCCACGCGCCTTCATCGTATCGGGGATCTGCGCCTCGACGAGCGGCGTCCAGACGTAGCCGGGCGAGATGCAGTTCACCGTGATCTTGTGCGTGGCAAGCTCCAGCCCCGCGGTCTTGGTCAGGCCGGCGATGCCGTGCTTGGCCGCGACGTAGGCCGACTTGTACGGCGAGGCGACCAGCGAGTGGGCCGAGGCGGTGTTGATGATCCGCCCCCAGCCGCGCGCCTTCATCCCCGGGATCGCCGCCTGCATCGCGTAGAAGGCCGAGGACAGGTTGATCGCGATGATCTGCTCCCACTTCGCGCCCGGGAACTCCTCGATCGCCGACACGAACTGGATGCCGGCGTTGTTGACGAGCACGTCGACGGAGCCGAAGCGGGCTTCCGCCTCGCGCACCATCTCGCCGATCTCGGTCGGCTTCGTCATGTCGGCGGCCGAATGATGCGCCCGCACGCCGAACTCGGATTCGATCCCGGCGCGCGCCGTCTCGATCGCGTCGGCCTCCCCGAAACCGTTCAGCACCACGTTTGCCCCGTCCCGCGCCAGGGCTCGCGCGATGCACAGCCCGATCCCGCTGGTCGAGCCGGTGACGATCGCGGTCTTGGATTTCAGGGTCATGCGGAACTCCGGGATGGCGACGAAACGGCTAAGAAAGCCTGCCCGATGCACCGCCGGTTGTCGACGCATCCGGGTCACGGACGGATCAGGGCGTCACCTCGGCGGCGCCGGTCTCGGCCTCGAAGGCGCTGGCGAGGTAGGCGCGCACGAAGCCGGGCATCGCCGCCTCGATGTCGGCGGCCTCGCGCACCGCCACGATCCCGGCGAGCTCGGGCTCGTCCTCGCCCAGCGCGTGGATCTCCATGCGTTCGATCAGGGCGGCGGCGTCCTCGGCGAAGCGGACGGGCCGCAGGAAGGCGAGCTGGCCCTCGCCGCGCAGGCAGACCCAGTCCTCGGTCGCCCCGTCGGGCACCCGGAGGCCGGTCTCCTCCAGAAGCTCGCGCGCGGCGCTCCCCGAGAAGTCGACCGCCTCGCCGCGCACGTCGTCGAGGTCCGGCGTGCCGCAGGGAAAGTAGATCTGCCCGGCATTGGCCGTATGCACGCCCATCCGCCCGAGCAGGACCGCGCCGTCGGCGCTCCACGGCACGATCGCCGCGAAGGCGTTGGCGACGTGCCCGTCCGGCGATCCGCCGTCGCGATAGGCCAGGAAGCGCGAATACGGCGTCTCGAACAGGTCCAGGCGGCAGCTGTCGCCGTCGATCGCGCAGCCGCAGGCCACCAGCACCGGCCCGTCGAACAGGGCGGGCTGCGCCGCCCGCCGCCGCATCCAGTTCTGCTCGATGCGCTCGGCGTTGTCGCGCGCCCAGGCCCAATCGTAGGTCACCAGCCGGGCTTCGAGGCGCGCGAGGCGGACGACCTCGAAACCGTACGGCCGTGAGTCCGGCGTCGCCGCATCAGACATGGAGCACGCCTTCCGACACGATCACCGCCGCCCCGCCGATCTCGACCGAGCGCAGGCCGCCGGCCTCGACCACGACCTGCAGCGCGATCGCGCTCGGGCGGCCCATCGCGACCCCTTGCGTGATCGCGACGTCGTGCGTGCCGTCGCCGAGCGGCTCGAACTGCATCAGCACGCCGGCGAAGGCGGCGGCCGCGGAGCCCGTCGCCGGGTCCTCGGCCACGCCGAGGGCGGGGGCGAACATCCGGGCCTGGAAGGCGAGACCGGTCTCCGCCGTGTCCGGCGCGTAGAGCAGGAAGCCGTCCGAAGTGCCGGCCAGCGTGCCCGGTCGCGCCGCGTCGAGACGGTCCGGTGAGGCGACCGGAACGAAGGTGAAGCTCGGGCCGACGCCGTGCCGGCTCGGCCGGTGCCGCCCGAAGCCGATATCGTCGGGCGCCAGCCCGAACGCGGCCGCGAGAGCGGCGGCGTCGGCAGCCTCGCCGAGGTAGTCCGGCAGGATCGGGAGCCTGAAGCGGGCGCGGCCCCCTCCGTCGCCTGTTTCGACCACGCAGGGGATCGTGCCCACCGCCTCTTCCAGACCGAACGCGACGGCGTCGGCCCCCTCGGGCCGCGCCTCGCGCAGGGCCAGCAGGATTGCGGTGCCGATGGTCGGATGCCCGGCGAAGGGCAGCTCGCGAGTCGGCGTGAAGATCCGGAGCCTCGCCCGGTGCCGCGGCTCGTCCGGCGGCATCACGAACACCGTCTCCGACAGGTTGAACTCCCGGGCGATCGCCTGCATCGCCCCGTCGTCGAGCCCGTCGGCCTCAAGCACCACGGCGAGCGGGTTGCCGGCCAGGGCCTGCGTCGTGAACACATCCAGGGTGACGAAGCGGCGCGGCATCCAGAGGTTCCTTCTCTCGCTCTCAGACCGTCTCCACCGGAAACGTCTCGGTCGGCGCCACGAACTCGTCCTGCGCCGCCACGGTGAGGATCTCGCGCGAGCCTTCCGCCAGCGTGCGCCGCAGGACGCCGTAGACCGAGGCCGCCGCCATGCCGAGCGCCAGCGCCGCCGAGCCGGTGCGGGCGTAGTGGACGAGGAACAGCGCGGCGATGCAATCGCCTGCTCCGTTCACCGACAGGTCGAGGCGGGGCGTGCGCACCCGCCAGAACGTGCCGCCCTCCCCGGCCAGCAGGTCGATGGCGTCGGGCGGGGTCGCGTCGGTGACGAGCGAGGTGACGAGCACCACCCGCGGTCCGCGTTCCTGCAGGGCGGCGACCGCGCGCTTGGCCTGCGCCAACGTGCCGGTCGGCAGGCCGGTGAGCAGGTCGAGCTCGAACTGGTTCGGCGTCACGATGTCGGCGGCGGGCACCGCGCGCTCGGCCATGAACTCGGCGATGCCGGGGCGGACGTAGACGCCGCGGCCGGTGTCGCCGATCACTGGGTCGCAGGCGTAAAGCGCCCGGGCGTTCTCGGTCCGCACCGCATCGACCGCGCCGAGGATCGCGGTGCCGATGTCGGCCGAGCCCATGTATCCGGACAGGACGCCGTCGCAGGTGCCGAGCACCCCGCGCTCGCGGATGCCGGCCACCAGATCCTCGACCGCCGGTCCGTCGAAGACGCGTCCGCGCCAGGCCCCGTAGCCGGTGTGGTTGGAGAACTGCACCGTGTGGATCGGCCAGACCTCGACCCCGAGCCGCTGCATCGGAAACACCGCGGAGGCGTTGCCGACATGGCCGTAGGCGACGTGGGACTGGATCGACAGGATGTTCATCGCGATCTCCCCGGCACGCGTGGCCTCCGCGGCGTGTTACCGGCTTTCGGCATCCCGCGCACCCGGCACCCCCCATCCTCGACAAGGCGGACCATGGATTTCGAATCGCTGCGCGCCTCCGCCCTCGCCTTCGTCGAGGCGCACCGGGCGTGGACGCCGCTGATCGTCGGCGCGTTGGCCTTCTGCGAATCCATCGCCTTTCTGTCGCTGCTGGTGCCGGCCACCGTGATCCTGATCGGCATCGGCGCGATGATCGGGGCGACCGACATCGCGTTCTGGCCGGTGGTGGCCGCGGCGGCCGTCGGCGCAGCCCTCGGCGATTGGCTCTCCTACGAGTTCGGCCGGTCCTACGGCGAGGGCGCCAAGCGCCTGTGGCCGATGCGGCGCTACCCCGAGATGGTCGCCAAGGGCGAGGTCTTCCTGAAGCGCTGGGGCGCGGCGGCGGTGGCGCTTGGGCGGTTCTTCGGGCCCGCCCGCGCGGTGGTGCCGCTGATCGCCGGCATGTTCGGGGTCGCCCGGCTGCCGTTCCAGGTGGCCAACGTCCTCTCGGCCCTCGTCTGGGCCTTCGTGCTCCTGGCACCGGGTGCCGGGCTGCTGGCGTGGTTCCAGGGCTGATGCGCCGGTTTCCACCCGAGCGCATCATCTGCCTCACCGAGGAGACCGTCGAGACGCTGTACCTGCTCGGCCAGGAGCGCCGCATCGTCGGGGTGTCGGGCTATGCCGTGCGTCCGCCGCGGGTCCGGCGCGAGAAGCCGCGCGTGTCGGCCTTCACCAGCGCGGATCTGCCGAAGATCCTCGCGCTCGAGCCGGATCTCGTCCTCGCCTTCTCCGATCTCCAGGCGAACATCGCCGCCGACCTCGCCCGGGCCGGGATCGCCGTGCACCTGTTCAACCAGCGCGACGTCGCCGGCTGCCTCGCGATGATCCGCACGCTCGGCGCCCTCGTCGGCGTGCCGGACCGGGCCGACGCCCTGGCGCAGGGTTATGCCGACGCGTTGGCACGGGCGGCCGCCGAGGTCGCGGGCCGTCGGCGGCCCCGCGTCTATTTCGAGGAATGGGACGAGCCGATGATCTCCGGCATCGGCTGGGTCTCGGAGCTGATCGGCCTCGCCGGCGGCGACGACGTGTTTCCCGACCGCGCCCGGATGGCCGCCGCCGTCGACCGGATCGTCGCGCCCGAGGCCGTGATCGCGGCGGCGCCCGACGTCATCCTGGCCTCGTGGTGCGGGAAGAAGGTCAACGTCGCGCGCATCGCATCCCGCCCGGGATGGGCGGCGATCCCGGCGGTGCGGGACGGCCGCATCCACGAGATCAAGTCGCCGCTGATCCTGCAGCCCGGCCCGGCCGTGCTCACGGACGGATTCGCCGCGATCCGCGCGGCGCTGGCAGGATCGCTCGCGTGATCTCCGGCCGCAGGTGACAAGCGCGGTCCGGGCTTGGCAAGATGCGCCGTCCCGATTCGGCACAGGCCGCCACACGAGAGACGATGTCGTCAGCCCTCGCTCATGCTCTTCCGGCCGAAGCCCGCACGGTCGACGCCGCGCCGGACCTGATCCTGCCGCCCGACCGGCGCCAGTCGCCGACGGCGCTGAAGATCCAGCGCGGGGTGCGCCGCCTGTTCTCCGAGATGGGCTGCGCCACCCTGCCCGAGTTCTCGCTGGTCAACGGGCGGCGCGCCGACGTGATCGCCCTGTGCGGCGCCGGGCGCCTGACCATCGTCGAGATCAAGTCGAGCGTGGCGGACTTCCGCGCCGACCGGAAATGGCCCGACTACCGCGACTTCTGCGACCGCTTCTTCTTCGCGATCCCGGACACGGTGCCGGAATCGCTGATCCCGGACGAATGCGGCCTGATCGTCGCCGACGCCTTCGGCGGGCTGGTGATCCGCGAGGCGCCCGAGCACCCGCTCTCCGGCCCGCGCCGCAAGGCCGTGACGCTGCGCTTCGCCCACAGCGCCGCCCGGGTCCTGCACAGCCTCGCCGATCCGGGCGCGATCCGCGACGGCGCGCTCTGAAAGCCTGGTCGTCATGCCCGGAAGCACGGCGTGCTGATCGACCGTCGGACCGGCGCCGCTTCGCTTTCGCCAGCGCGGCGCGGCGGCTAAGCTGTCCCGAGGTCATCGCGGCCGCCGCTCCGGCCGCTGCGGTATGGGTTTCGATGCGCGCACTGATCGGGATCGTCACGGCACTTCTGCTCGCTGCGCCGGCCGCGGCTCAGACGGTCACCAAGATCGGAATGTCGGCGCCGCTCACCGGGCCGGACGCCGCCTTCGGCCAGGGCATGCGGCTCGGCGCCGAGCAGGCCGTCGCCGACCTCAACCGCGCGGCCGGCGCGTCCGGCCGCAAGCTCGCGCTGGTGGTCGCGGACGATGCCGGCGACGCGAAGCAGGGCGTCGCGGTCGCCAGGCGCTTCGCCGCGGACGGCATCCGCCTCGTGGTCGGGCCGCTCGAATCCTCGGTCGCGGCCGCCACCGCCGCGATCTACGACGATGCCGGCATCGTCGTGGTCACGCCGGGCGCGTCCTGGGCCGCGCTGACGCGCCGGGGCCACGCGACCCTGTTCCGCATCGTCGCCGGCGACGCGCAGCAGGGCGAGGCCGCCGGCCGCTACCTGCTCGCGCACGAAGCCGGGCGCCGCGTCGCCATCGTCCACGACCGAACCACCTTCGGCCGCGGCCTCGCGGACGCGGTCTCCGCGACGCTCAAGGCCGCCGGCAGGCCCGAGGTCGCGTTCGAGAGCCTGCCGCGCGGCAGCCGGGACGCTGCGGACCTCGCCGCGACGCTGAAGGCCGCCCGCGTCGACACGGTCTACTTCGGCGGGCTGGCGCCGGAGGCGGCGACGCTCGCGCACGCGATGCGCGACGCCGGGTCGACCGCCCGGCTGGTGGCGAGCGACGGCATCCTCGACCGGGACTTCGCGACGCTCGCGTCGGCCGCCGGCGAGGGGACGGTGATGACCGTCCCGGCCGAGCCGGCGCGGCTTCCCGAGGTCAGGGGCCGCCCGCCCCGCACCGCGGAGGCCGATGCGCTCGCCGGGCCGACCTATGCGGCGGTCGAGGTGCTGGCGCAGGCGGTCGACCGGGCGAAGTCTCGGGACGGGCGCACGGTTGCCGCAGCACTCCGGGGGGCGCCCTTCCGCACGATCCAGGGCGAAATCGCCTTCGATGCGCAGGGCGACCCCAGCTCGGGTGCCGTAGCCCTCAGAGTCTGGAAGCGTGCGCCGGACGGCCGGCTCGATTACGCGGGCAACGAGACAGCGCCGTAGGATCAACCGTTTCGCACAGGAATCGTCCGGGAACGGCGCTTTTTGTGTCGACGCCGCCGTGGTCGCGAGGCGGCGAAGCTTGCTTGCGTGGCGGGAGGCCCCTACATCGTGCCCGACGCTCGATGGCTTGGCGCCTCCGGATACGGACCCGCCGCCGCCGCGTTCATCGAATTGCCGTGACGAAAGATCGTGCGCCGGAACGCCTGCTTCCAGACGGTCCGACTGGAGAGGGTGAATGGCGAAAGAAGAATTGATGCAGTTCGACGGTCTCGTTCTCGAGATCCTGCCGGATGCGCGCTACCGGGTGCAGCTCGACCAGGGCCACGAGATCGTCGCCTACACTGCCGGCAAGATGAAGAAGAACCGCATCAAAACGCTGGCCGGCGACCGCGTCACCGTCGAGATGTCGCCCTACGACCTCGAGAAGGGCCGCCTCGTGTTCCGTCACAAGGACGAGCGCTCGGCCGGCCCGCGTCCGCCGGTGCGCGGCGGCCAGTTCCGCCGCCGCTGAGCGGCCGGCGATTCCCACGCCTCCCCGGACCGTCGCGGCCTATCCCCTCCTGACGTTGACCGCCCTGCTCTGGGCGGGCAACGCGGTGGCGGGGAAGTGGGCGCCGGGCCACGTCTCGCCGCAAGCGATCACGTCGCTGCGCTGGGCCGTGGTCTGCGTTGTGCTGTGGCTGTTCGCCCGGCGCCGCATCGCGGCCGATTGGCCGGGCATGCGTGGCCATTGGCGGCTCGTCCTTCTGATGGGCGGCCTTGGCTACACGGCGTTCAACAGCCTGTTCTACGCCGCCGGGGCCTACACCAGCGCGATCAACCTCGCCCTGTTCCAGGGCTCGATCCCCGTTCTGGTGATTCTGATGAACTTCGGTCTCTATCGGACCCGGGTCACGTCCGGCCAAGCGATCGGCGTGCTCGTGACCCTCCTCGGCGCGGCGGTGGCCGCGACGCACGGCGACTGGCACGTGCTCGCCACCCTCGGCTTCAATCGCGGCGACGTGCTGATCTTCATCGCCTGCCTGTTCTATGCCGGCTACACCATCGCCCTGCCGCACCGCCCGGCCATTTCCGGGCTGAGCTTCTTCGCGGCGATGGCGCTGATGGCCTTCGTCACCTCCCTGCCGCTTCTGGCGATCGAGGCGGCGTCCGGCCGGGTGATCTGGCCAGGGATCGAGGGCTGGGCGATCGTGGTGTTCGTCGCGCTCGGGCCGTCGCTGGCCGCGCAGCTGTTCTTCATGCGCGGTGTCGAGCTGATCGGGCCGAACCGGGCCGGCCTGTTCGTCAATCTCGTGCCGATCTTCGGCGCCGGGCTCGCCGTGCTCGTGGTCGGCGAGCCCTTCGGCACCAATGAGGCCGTCGCGCTGGCCCTGGTGCTCGGCGGCATCTTCTGCGCGGAACGGCTCGGGCGCGGCCCAGGCCCGGCCATCGTCGAGCCCGCCGCGCCGCGGGACCGGCCGAGACCTTGAGCGCGGCCGGTGCTGCCACCGGCCGCGGATCGATCGCTTATTCGCAGACGCGGACGCGGCGGATGAACACGTCGCCGTAGGCGTCGATCGTCCGGCGGCGCTCGAAGTGGCAGACCGGGCCGTAATCTTCCTCGACGTAGACCGGGCGCGGGGCGCGGTAGACCGGCTGGCCGGGATAGTAGCCGTTCTGCGAGGAGGCGATCGCGCCGCCGACGGCGAGGCCGCCGAGCACGCCGAGCGCGGCTGCGCCGCCGGCGCCGATGCCGTCACGGGCTTCAGCCGCGGGTGCTGCGGCGACGAGGCTCCCGGCGAGGAGAGCAACGGAAAGAGTTCGGATCATGGTTCGTCCCCTCGGGATCTGTCGTGGTCGCAATGTCCGGCCAGTTCGTAAACGAAATGCGAACGCCGCAGGCTTCGAAGCCCATCGCACGATCACGTTCGTGTTGGGCCGCGGATCGCAACACAGATCAGCGTGCTTTGAGGCAAATCTTCGACGTCCGATCGACGCTGCCGCTCACAGCCGCGCGAGACGCAACGCCAGCGGCCAGCGTACGGTGCGGCGGTGCTCGGCCGGCCCCCACGACGCGGCGAGCGCATCCTGGAACGCGTCGACCGGCGCCCGGCCGACCGCCGTCTCGAGCCCCCGCAGCGCCGACCATGTCTCGACGTAGCCCACAAGGTCGGAAAGACGCCACGCGACGGTGATCGCGAGGTCCGGCGCGACGAACTCCGCGAAGGGGAACGGCAGCGAGCGGTATCCCGCCTCGACATGCCTGCGCTCCGGCGGCCAGTACGGTCCGGCGACGTTGCGGTAGAAATGTTGCACCACCGCGTCGGGTGCGTCCTCGACGTGGAGGATGCCGTAGCTGACGAGCGCCAGCACGGCGCCCGGGCAGGCGACGCGGCGGACCTCCGCGTAGAAGGCGTCGAGGTCGAGCCAATGGGCGGCCTGCGCCACGGTGATCAGATCGACGCTCGCCGCCGGCAGGCCGCTCCGCTCGGCCGCCCCGATCCGGTACGCGACGCGGGGATGCGGCGTCGCGTTCGCGATCTGCGCGGCGCTGGCATCGGTGGCGACGACGGCGTCGAAATGCTCGGCGAGCGGCGTCGAGAGTTGGCCGGTGCCGCAGGCGCAATCGAGCGCGCGGTCTCGACCGGGCGCGCATTCGGCGAGGAACGCGGCGAGCGCCGGCGGATAGGTCGGCCTGTGCGCGGCGTAGCCGGCCGCATGGGACGAGAAATGATCCTTGAAGGCCGGGTCCATCGTCGTCGCCCTGTCGATTGCGTGCCGCGGGGCGAGCGTAGCGCCGCCGTTGCGTTCGCTGAAGCCGGTGCTTGACGGCGCCGGCCATTCCGGCTGCAACCGGCGCAAGCAGCATCGGAGCGATACGAATGGCGACACGAGGCTTCGTCGGCCGGCGCAGTCCGGAAGAGACGCAGAAGCGGCTGCCTCCCGGGCAGCATCGCGTCGAGGATTTCCCGATCCTCCAGATCGGGCCGAACCCGGTGATCGATCTCGCCACCTGGCGCTTCACGCTGCGGGACGGCGCGAAGCCGCTGAAATCCTGGGACTGGGACGCGTTCCAGGCGTTGCCCCGCACCACGTGGCAGGGCGACATCCACTGCGTCACCAAGTGGTCGAAGTTCGACACCGGCTGGGAGGGCGTGAGTTTCGACGACCTCCTCGCCGATGCCGGCATCGCGGCCCCGACCGATTTCCTGCTCGCCGAGGGCTACGACGACTATTCGACCAACGTCCCCGTCGCCGACCTCGTCGGCGGGCGCGCGATGATCGCGACGCATTACGAGGGGGCGCCGATCGAGCCGGACCATGGCGGCCCGGCCCGCCTGCTCGTGCCGCACCTCTACCTGTGGAAGAGCGCGAAGTGGGTGAAGGGCCTGCGCTTCACCAAGAAGGACGAGGCCGGTTTCTGGGAGATGCGCGGCTACCACATGTACGGCGACCCGTGGCGCGAGCAGCGCTACACCGGTGACTGAGGCCGCCGATCTCCGCTGGCGCGAGGGCGTGATCACGGCGATCGCGCCGGTCACCGCGCGAGTGAAGAGCTTTCGCCTGCGCACCAAGATCGCCGACGCCTACCGGCCGGGCCAGCACGTCGACGTGCGCCTCACCGCCGAGGATGGCTACCGGGCGCAGCGCAGCTACTCGATCGCCTCGGCGCCGGACGGCTCGGGGACGATCGAGCTGATGATCGAGGGGCTGGAGGGCGGCGAGGTCTCGAGCTTCTTCCACGAGATCGCCGAGGTCGGCGACGCGATCGAGCTGCGCGGGCCGATCGGCGGCTCGTTTTCCTGGGGGCCGGCCGATGGCGGGCCGCTGCTGCTCGTCGGCGGCGGCTCCGGCGTGGTGCCGCTGCTCGCCATGCTGCGCCACCGCGCGGTCGCCGCGCCCGAGATCCCGGCGCTGCTGCTCTATTCGGCCCGGACGCGGAGCGACGCCGTCGCGCTCGCCGAGATCGAGGCGCGTGCCGGCGCCGAGCCGGGCCTGTCGCTGACATTCACCGCGACGCGTGAAGGCGGACGCCGGATCGACGCGGCGAGGGTCGCCGAAGCCCTCGACAGGCTCGGCCAGCCGGCCCGGGTCTTCGTCTGCGGCGCCACGCCGTTCGTCCGCACGGCCGCGACGCTGCTTGTCGAGGCGGGCGTTGCGCCGGGCCTGATCCGCACGGAGCGGTTCGGCGGCTAGGGTCTTTTGCGCAGTGGCGGCCGGTGCGCGCGAGACGGATGCGACCTCGCGATGCTCCGGGATTCAGGAGCGGACGATCTGGCTGCGCCGCTTGATGTCGGGGCTCGATGCGCCGCAGGTCGGCAGGCTCTCCACCGGGCCGTGCACCGCCGAGGTCGTCGCCGAGAGGTCGTGGTAGCACACGCAGCCCTCGGCGAAGTAGTGGTGCACCAGCGCCTTGCGCGACCGGCTCACGTCGTTGCGCGGCGAGCCGCCGTGCAGAAGGTTGGCGTGCCAGAACAGCACGTCGCCCTTCTTCGCGAGGAAGCGCTGCGGCGCGATACCGTGCTCGGCGATCGTGTGCTTGATCGCCGGCTGGTAGCGCTCGGCGTAGGCCGCGTAGCCCTTCTCGCGGAAATCCTCCGTCGAGATGCCGACATCGTGGCTGAACACGTAAGGCAGGCGGTGGCTGCCGGGATAATAGACCAGCGGACCCGAATCCGCGTGGATGTCCTCCATCGCGACCCAGCAGGCGGCGAGGTAGCCGAGCGGGTAGGTCGTCATGTGGATCGAATCCGAGTGCTCGGATTGCTGGCTGCCCTTGTGCGAGGCGATGGTCTGGAACGGGATCGCCCGCCGTCCGAGCACCATGCTGCTGAAGTTGAACAGCACCGGATGCTCGAGCAGGTGATCGAGTTCCTCGACCTTCAAGTGCGGGTTGAGGTAGCGGCCGGGATGGGGGTCGTCGTCGGTCGCCTTCTCCGGCGCGAGCGTGATGTCGCCTCGCGCGATCGCGTCCTCGTAGGCGGCCCAGGCCGCGTCGATCGTGTCGGGATCGACCGCGCCGCGGGCGACGTAATACCCGTTCTCGACCCAGAAACGGCACATCTCGGCCTGCTTCGGGGTCAGCTCCCCGCGCGCCAGCCGCCGCTCGATCGTCTCGGCGGCATCGGGCTGGTCGAGCCACGGGGTCGGCCCGGATTCGGGAAAGTTCTCCGAACGGAACACCTTGATGCAGCCGATGTCGACCGGGATGTCGGCATCGACGACGTTGGGCGCTCCCGGCCGCGAGACGGGAAGGAGCGCGGTTTTTTCCCGTCCGAGCGCGAGGCCTCGGGCCGCGTTCGCCCAGGTCTTCACCGTGTCCGCTACGCCCGCACGCGCCATCGCTCCGCTCCGCCGTTAAAAAACCACTCGCCCCGACGTGCAATCCGACATCCGATTCGGGCCATGCTGAGGCCGTCGGCCGACGGATATCGTCCATTGTCGCCCGGGGAAAGCGGCTTGGAGGAACGGCAATCCTGCCTTCATCGGTCGATCGACGAAGCCGGGACGCCGGACGCCCCGGCTGCGATCCGTCGGCACGATTCCATCGCCCCGCGCGACGACATGGTCGGGGCGGGAGGTTCAGGGACTGAAGATCAGGACGAGATAAACGAAGAACACGATCAGGTGCACCGCGCCCTCGAGCACCGTGGTGCGCAGGCCCGAGAAGGTCAGCGTGCTCAGGATCAGGGTCACGGCGAGCAGGGTCATCTCGGTCGGCTTGAGCCCGAGGACCACGGTCTGCCCGGTGATCAGGCCGACCGCGAGCACGGCCGGCACGGTCAGGCCGATGGTCGAGGTCGCGGCGCCGAGGCAGAGATTGATCGCGCGCTGCAACTCGTTGCGGGCGATCGCCTTCAATGCCGAGATCGCCTCGGGCGTGAACACGATCGCCGCGATCAGCACGCCCGAGAGGGCGGACGGGGCGCCGAGGGCGGCGATGCCGTGGTCGAGGATGGTCGCGAGGCTCTTCGACAGGAGCACGATCGGCAGGATGTTGGCGATCAGCAGGATCGTGTGCCGGACGATGCTCCCGGCGGATGCCGTTTCGCCCTCGGGCCCCTCGCGTTCCGCTCTGGCGGCTCGGCCCCGCGCCGCGTGGCCCTCCTCCTGGAAGAAATCGCTGTGCCGCCCGGTCTGGATCAGCAGGAACACCCCGTAGAGTGCGAGGGTGAAGCCCGAGAAGGTCACCGCCTGAAGCGTCGTCAGG
Organism: Methylobacterium sp. WL6; assembly: GCF_008040095.1. Classification (NCBI taxonomy): domain Bacteria; kingdom Pseudomonadati; phylum Pseudomonadota; class Alphaproteobacteria; order Hyphomicrobiales; family Methylobacteriaceae; genus Methylobacterium; species Methylobacterium sp. WL6. The sequence continues at coordinate 21,185 of NZ_VRVH01000007.1, forward strand.
GTCCCGTCGCGGGTGGAGGTGGTGAAGTTCGGGATGATCAGCGCGAGGGTCGAGAGCGGGATGATCACCGACAGGAAGGCCGACGCCCCTTGCAGGTTGTAGCTTTGCTGGTGATGCCTGAGCCCGCCGACCAGCAGGCCGAGCCCGACGACGCCGTTCAGCACGATCATCAGCACCGCGAACATCGTGTCGCGCCCGAGCGTCGGCGCATCCTTGGCACCGAGCATCACCGCGGAGACCAGGGCCACCTCGATCACGACGATGGAGAGCGTGAGCACCAGGGTGCCGAGCGGCTCGCCGAGCAGGTCGGCAAGCTCCTCCGCCTCGTGCACCACGCCGAAGGCGCACCAGAAGATCGCGACGAGCAGCCAGGCGAACAGGGCCAGGGCCCAGAGCGGCCGGTCGAGGTCGCCGAGCCAGTCCTTGCCGAACCATGCGAAGGCGCCGACCGTCGCCCACGCCACCGCCAACCGCGCCATGCCCATCCGCCGTCCGACCCGCCCGGATGCCCCACGCACCCGAAAGACCTTTAGGCGATCGGGAAGGCTTGCGCACACGCAACCGCCCCATGCGGGCCGGGACGTGGCGGAACCGCCGCGAAGCCGCTAGAGGATAGGGCTTCGCAACCCGAGTCGAGACCGGTGAGCCTGATAGAGAACCGCGCCCTGCGCCGGTTCCGACGGGACGGACGGTCGTGAAAGCCCCGCACCGTGCCGTTTCCGACCCTTCCCGCCCCGTTCGCGCGGGCGCTCGCCGACCATGACTACGCCGAACCCACACCGGTGCAGAGCGCCGTCCTCGAAGCGGCCGCCGACGGCAGAGACCTTTTGGTCTCGGCGCAGACCGGTTCTGGCAAGACCGTGGCCTACGGCCTCGCCATGGCCGGCCTGCTGCTCGACGGTGCCGAGATGCTGGCGCCGGCCGGTGCCCCGCTGGCGCTGGTCATCGCGCCGACGCGCGAGCTGGCGCTGCAGGTTCAGCGCGAGCTGATGTGGCTCTACGGCCCGGCCGGCGGCCGCGTCACGGCCTGCGTCGGCGGCATGGACCCGCGCCGCGAGGCGCGCGCGCTCAACGAGGGCACGCACATCGTCGTCGGCACGCCCGGGCGCCTGCGCGACCACCTCGAGCGCCGCACCCTCGTTACCGACCAGATGAGGGCCGTCGTGCTCGACGAGGCCGACGAGATGCTCGACCTCGGCTTCCGCGAGGACATCGAGTTCATCCTCTCGGCGACGCCGAACGAGCGCAGCACCTTCCTGTTCTCGGCGACGCTGCCGAAGGCGATCGACAGCCTCGCCGCCCGCTACCAGCGCGACGCGCTGCGCCTCGCGGTGAAGAGCGAGACCCGCGGTCACGCCGACATCGCCTACCGGGCGATTCGCGTGGTGCCGCGCGAGATCGAGCACGTCGTGCTCAACCTGCTGCGCGCCGCCGACGCGCCGACGGCGATCGTGTTCTGCAACACCCGCAACGCGGTGCGTCACCTCCAGGCGAGCCTGACCGAGCGCGGCTTCTCCACCGTGGCCCTGTCGGGGGAACTCGGCCAGGGCGAGCGCAATGCCGCGCTCCAGGCGCTGCGCGACGGCCGCGCGAAGGTCTGCGTCGCGACCGACGTCGCCGCCCGCGGCATCGACCTGCCGGGCCTGTCGCTCGTCATCCACGCCGACCTGCCGCACGACGCCGAGGTGCTGCAGCACCGCAGCGGCCGCACGGGCCGCGCCGGCAAGAAGGGCACCAGCATCCTGCTGGTGCCGAACGCCCGCCGCCGCCGGGCCGAGCAGATGTTCCAGCTCGCCAAGATCAGCCCCGAATGGGGCGGTCCCCCGTCGGCCGACGAGATCCGGCGCCTCGACGGCGAACGCATGCTGGAAGACCCGCTGTTCACCGAGGCGCCCGGCGAGGAGGATCTCGCCCTCGCCGAGACGCTGGTCACCGGCCGCACCCCGCTCGAGCTCGCCGCCGCCCTCGCCCGCGTCTACCGCACCCGCCTGCCGGCGCCGGAAGAGGTCACCGATCCGGGCGACCAGTCCGGCCGCGGCTCCGCGAGCCGGCCGCCCTACGATCCGATGGACCCCGAGCGCATCGCGGCGATGGGCCCGGCGGTGTGGTTCCGGCTCAACCTCGGCCGGCGCGACAACGCCGACCCGCGGCGCCTGCTGCCGATGCTGACCCGCCGCGGCGGGATCGACCGCCAGGAGATCGGCGCGATCCGCATCTTCGACCGCGAGACCAAGTTCGAGGTACGCGGCAACGCCGCCTCGCGCTTCGCGCAGGCCTTCGCCCGCAACGGCTCGCCGGAGATTCAGGTCGAGGCCTTGGTCGGCGATGCCCCGGTCGCCGAGCGCAAGGGGCCGGCCGGCTTCAAGAGCCCGCGCGCGGCCAAGCACGAGCGCCACATCGGCAAGCCAGAGGCGGCGAAGCCTTACGCCCGCAAGCCGCGCGCCTGAGCGCGGCGTCGGCCCGCGGCCGACGTTGCCTCGCAGCGACCCGACCGGTCAGAACCGGTCGGGAATGCCCTTCACCGCATCGCCGAGCGCCTCGACGCTCTCGCGCAGCTTGCGCCCGGCCGGCGCCAGGGACGGCACCTTGATGCCGAACACCTCGGTGTCCTCGTCCTGCGCTTCCGCAGGCACCGCCTTGGCTTCGACCGCCGCGGGCTTGCGGGCGGCCGGCTTTTCCGCGACCGCCTTGCTCGCCGCTGGTGCCGCCGTGGCGGCGGGAGGCTTTGCGTGCGCCTCGATCCGCGGCTTCGCCTTGGAAGGCTCGGGCTTCGCGGCCTCGCGCTTCGCCAGCTCAGGTTTGGCCGCTTCGATCTTGGCCGCTTCGATCTTGGCCGTTTCGTCCACCGCCGATGCCGGACGGGTCGCGACCGCCTTCGGGGGCTCCGGCGGCAGGGCCGCGTAGGTCGCGGTCTCGGTCTTGGCGCGCACGGTCTCGGCCGCCAGCGGCGCGATGCCGGGCACGGTGCGAGCCGGCGCGACCAGGGTCGCCTGACGGGCCGGGCCGATCACCGGCACCTCGACGAGCGCCGGGACCGGTTTCGGCGCGGGTGCCGGCGTCGCGAGCTTGCTCGCGGCGACGGGCGGGTTCGGGGTGATGGCGGGCGTCGCCGGTGTCGGTACGGCGTCGGTGGCGACGGAGCCCGCGCGCAGCATCGGATCGATCCGCGCTTCGACGACCGGGGGCTCAGCCGGCTCGGGCGGCAGGATCTCGCGGATCTTCGGGATCGACGAGGGGCTGCCCGTCGCCAGCGCCGGCAGCCCGTCCTTCAGATCGGGCCAGTCGGCGGCCTGCCGGCTTGTCACGATCGGCTTGGCGCGCTGCGGTCCGGCGAGGCCTGAGAGGTAGGTGCTGGCCGCGGCGGCGAAGGCCCCGGTCCCGGCCACCCCGATCACGCCGAACAGCGCGATGCGGGCCCAGGGGCGTCGTGCGGCCGGACGCGGCACCGTCTTCGGCGATTGCCGGGTCTCGGACGGGTCGAGGGCGAGATCATTCATCGGGGGGCGATCATGGCAGGAGGTTGCATCGGGCACGCGAGGCGGATGCACCGATCTCCCCATCACGGCCGCATCGCCTCCGAAGATGTTCCGCACGCGGAACTCGAGTGTGGATCAAGAACCGGCAATACGGCGCAACGATGTCGCCCCGCTTCGCGGCGCCGAGCCCCGGGCTTCGACCTGTCGCATCTTCTGTGGAGAAGTCGTCGTCGCGCCGAGGTCTTGCGTAGACGGTGTGTGCTTAAGAACTCGTATCGGCGGGCGTCCTGCCCCGGTTGAGCCTCAGGGCCAACCTGCGAGGTGCACGGCCTGCGCCCGTGCCACGCGCTCGACCGCGCGGGTCCATCGGCTCGCCGGCCGAACGGGCGACGATGCGCCGGCCGCGACGGCCGCCTTCAGCGTCAAGCCGTCCCGATCGCCCCAGCGCGCGAGCAGAACCTGGAACGCGTCGTGCCGCGCACGCTCGAAGGGGATCGGCCGCAAAGCGGAATCGCGACAGGGATGGGGCGGGTAGAGATGGGCCACCGGCACCAGGCCGGCCGGGATCGGCGCCGTGGCCACGTGGGTGCGGCGGCGGCGCAGGATCTTCGGCACGACGTAGGCCCGCGGCCCGAACGGATCGCCGGCGCCGGACGACACCTCGATCCGCCCGAGCGGTCCCACGACGACCAAGTCTGCCCCGCCGCCCAACGCCTCCGTCCGGATCGCGCCATCGAAATCCGGCGGTGCGGCGCCGAGATGCGCGCGGAGCCGCGCGAGCGGTCCCGGCCGATCGGTCCTGACCCGGACGGAGACCTGCGCCGAGCCGAGACCGAGATCGAAGCTCACGGCCGCCCGCCGAGCCGGATCGAGCGCTTCGCGATCGGGGCCGAGCTCGGTGAACCGCGAGCAGGCGACGGCGCCGAAATCCGCAGCCGGCAGGCACAGCGCGACCGCGTGGCTCCATCCGTCGCCCACCGGCATTTCGTAGGCGATCGGTCGCACCGCATCCGTCAGCGTCAGCGCGATGCCGCCCGTGGCGGTCCGCAGGCCAATCCGGCCCTCCCCGAGGATCCGGAACGGTTCGTCCGGCCGCCGGCGGAACTCGGCGGCCGCCCCGAACGCGCCGAGGTTCCACGCGCTCGCGGGATCGGCGAGCGCGGCGCAGAGGATGTCGCGATCGGTCGCGTCGAGGGCCATGGTGGGCACGGCTACGCCGGTCGTCGCGGAGGCTCAAGCGCCGTCTGCAAACGAAGGCTGCGATGTGGACCGCATGCCGAGCGCGCCTGCGCGGCATGGACTTCGCCGCGCGTCGCCGCCACCCTGCGCGGCGTGAGCACCAGACCGATCTCCCTCTCGACACCGCCGGACGACGCGCCCGGCACCGCCTCCCCTGTTCCACCGCAGGCGATCCCGGCGGCCGGGTTCTGGAGCGGCTGGTCGACCCGCGCGCGGCTGATCGCCGTCGTCCTCGCCATCGACGTCGTCGCGGCCCTGGTCTCCTGCGGCGTCATCGTGATCAACGCGCGCACGGCGGTGAAGGTCGAGACGCGGGCATCGCTCTCCACCGTGGAATCGCTCGTTGCCGACACGATCCGCCTCCTCGACGCGGCTCCGCCCGAACGCCTGCTCCAGACCCTCGACCTGCGCTTCCAGATCCTGCGCCACGTCCGCGTCACGGTGCGCGACGCCGCCGGCGCGACGGTGGGCGCGCCGATCGGCCAGCCGCGTCAGGAGAAGACGGCGCCGGCCTGGTTCGCAGACCTGATCATGCCGAAGATCGAGCAGCACGAGCTGCCGATCGTCACCGCCGGCCGCACGATCGGCACCGCGCGGATCACCACGCAGCCGATGGACGAGATCGACGAGATCTGGGTCTATGCGCGCGCCCTGTCGCTGACGACGTTCTGCATCAACGCGGCGATGCTGGCAGCCCTCTACCTTGCGCTCGGGCGCGTGCTGGCGCCGCTGGGCCGCCTCGCCGACGGCCTGACCCAGCTCGAGCGACACGACTACACCGCGCGGCTCGAAAACCCGGCGACCCACGAGTTCGCGGTGATCGCCACGCGCTTCAACCAGGTCGCGGAAGCGCTGAGTGCCGTCCGGGCCGCCAACGGCCGCCTGAAGCGGCAACTGCTGACCGCGCAGGACGACGAGCGCCGCAGCACGGCACTGGAACTGCACGACGAGTTCGGCCCCTGCCTGTTCGCCCTGGAAGCCAACGCGGCTTCCGTGAAGCGGCTCGCGACCGGCACGGCCGAGCCCGACCGGGACAAGCTCCTGGCGCGCGCCTCCGAGATCGCGGCGATCGTCGGTCAGGTGCAGAGCCGCAACCGCGACCTGCTCAACCGTCTGCGTCCGCACGCGCTCGGCCAGGTTCCGCTCGCCGACTGCCTCGACCTGCTGTTGCGCGATTTCGCCCGCCGGCACCCCGAGACCCGATTCACCGGGCGGTTCCAAGGGCTCGCCCGCGGCTACGGCGATCTCGCCGACCTCACCGTGTTCCGTTGCATCCAGGAGAGCATGACCAACGCCGTGCGTCACGGCCACGCCGCGACGGTCACCGCCGAGGCGCGCGAGGGGAACGGCTCGCTGGTCGTGTCGATCGCCGACGACGGCACCGGGTTCGCGCCCGATCACGGCACCGGCCTCGGGCTCTCGGGCATGCGCGAGCGCGTCGAAGCGCTCGACGGAACGTTTGTTCTTGACAAGCACCCCCCGGGCGCCGTTGTCCGCATTATCATTCCCGTGGATGCGCAAAGGGGCGACGATGCCGACCCGGTGCGATCCGCCTGAGCGGCCTCGCTATCCCGAGCGATCCCCCGATGAAGTTCCCGGCTCGATGAACGCCTTTGCCATGAAGCCCGTTGCCGTCGAGACCCGGATGCCGGTCCTCGTGATCGACGATCATCCGATCGTGCTCCAGGGCTGCCGCCGGGTGCTGGAGGATGCCGGCATCGAGACGGTGGCCGAGGCGACCACCGTGGTCGACGGCTACCGGGCGTTCCACCGCCTGCGCCCGCCGATCGTGATCTGCGACCTGACGTTCCAGGGCAGCGGCCTGGCCGGCCTCGGCCTGATCCGCCGCATGTGCGCGGTCGAGCCCAAGACCCGCATCCTCGTGTTCAGCATGCACAACGATCCGGTGATCGTGGCACGCGCGCTCGAGGCCGGCGCGCTCGGCTACGTGCTCAAGGACCACGCCTCGGCCGAGCTGTTCGAGGCCTTCGAGAAGGTCCGGGCGGGGCAGGTCTACCTCGACCGGCGCCTCGCCACCGAGGTCGCGATGCTGCGCACCGACGCCCGCCGCACCCCCGAATCCCAGCTGACGCCGCGCGAGCAGCAGATCCTCGCGCGCCTCGCGCAGGGCAAGTCCTACGGCGCGATCGCGACCGACCTGTCGGTGAGCTACAAGACCGTGACCAACGCCTGCTCGCAGATGCGCCAGAAGCTCGGCGTGCGGACGCTGGCCGAGCTGATCCACGTCGCCGTCACCGAAGCCCAGCGTCAGGGTTGACCGATCCGGCGGCGACCGCGCCGCGCGACACGACGAGAGGCCGAACCATGGGCGATGCGAAAACCGGCACGTTCTCGCAAGCCGCGTGGGCGCGCAACGCCGCGCTCTACGAGACCATCCGCACGATGCCGTTCAACGCCGAGCTGGCGGCCGGCACGCTCGACCGGTCGCGCTTCACGCATTACATCGTCCAGGACGCCCATTACCTCATCGGCTTCGGCCGCGCCCTGAGTCTCGCCGCCGCCAAGGCGCCGGAGCCCGACGGCATCGTCCTGTTCGCCAAGGCGGCGGAAGAGGCGATCGTCGTCGAGCGCGCGCTCCACGGCGGCTTCTTCCGCGACTACGGCATCGGCGCGGAGGCCTTCGCGGCGACGCCGCTGACGCCGGCCTGCGATCACTACGTAGCGTATCTCATGGCGACGGCCTACGCCGAGCCGTTCGAGGTGCTGCTCGGGGCGCTGCTGCCGTGCTTCTGGATCTACGCCGAGGTCGGGCGGGACATCCTGGCGCGCGAGAGCGCCGGCAATCCCTATCGCGCCTGGATCGACACCTATTCCGGAACGGACTTCCAGGACGCCGTGGCCCGGATGATCGCGGCGACGGACGAAGCCGCCCGCGGGGCGTCGCCCACCCTGCGCGAGCGGATGCACAAGGCCTTCACCCACGCGACTAGGCTCGAATGGATGTTCTGGGACAGCGCCTACCGCGAAGCCGCCTGGCCGGTGTGACGGCGGGTCTCGTGCGGCCGATCCAGCGCTCTAAGCACCGGCATCGGTAAGGACCGTTTCGACCGGACCTGCGTGCGTCGCGCCTCCTCGAGGGGAGAGGGGGACACACCACCGATTCGGAAAGGGCGGAACGATCGGATTGGAGCGGGCGACGGGAATCGAACCCGTATATTCAGCTTGGGAAGCTGACGTTCTACCACTGAACTACGCCCGCGCCGGGCCGCGTTTCGGCAGCGCAGCTGGACCATAGCAGAGCCGCCGACGTTGTCCACGGGGTCGATGGTCCTACGGTCGTGGACGGTCTCTGCGAGACATCTTCTTCGCGCGGCAGCCCGGTACGCGATGCTCCGGTAGGGGCCACACGATCGCCGCGCGCAGGCCATCGCCGCCGTATCCGTTCCCATGGCGACGCCGTTCCACTATCACCCGTCGGACCTGCACCCACGATGCGTGCGGCGTCCGCCTCCGGCGGGCGGCGCCGGCCGAGGACCGATCCGAGATCCATGGACGCCCCTTCCCCCCTGGCCGCGCCCGCGAACAATCCCGCGCGGCTGATCCTCGCTTCGGCCTCGCCGCGCCGGCTCGCGCTCCTGCAGCAGATCGGCATCGAGCCGGACGCCCTGCTTCCCGCCGACGTTGACGAGACGCCGCTGAAGTCCGAATCGCCACGCGAGCTCGCCCGGCGGCTCGCGCGGCTGAAGCTCTCCGCGGCGCAAGGGGCGCTCCACCTCCACGAGCACGGCGGGAAGAGCTGGGTGCTGGCGGCCGACACCGTGGTCGCGGTCGGCCGCCGCGTGCTGCCCAAGGCCGAGGTGCCCGACGAGGCCGCCGACTGCCTGCGCCTGCTTTCCGGGCGGCAGCACCGCGTGTTCACGGCGATCTGCCTGCTCTCGCCCAAGGGCGCGCGGCGCGAGCGCATCGTCGAGAGCCGGGTGCGGTTCAAGCGCCTGTCCCAGCGCGAGATGAGCAGCTACCTCGCCTCGGGCGAATGGCGCGGCAAGGCCGGCGGCTACGCGATCCAGGGGCTGGCCGGCGCCTTCGTCGTCAAGCTCGTCGGCTCGCACTCGGCCGTCGTCGGCCTGCCGCTCTACGAGACGATGGCGCTCCTCGACGGCGAGGGGTTCCCGGTGCGGGCCGGCTGGGGCGCGATGGCATGACGACGGTCGCGAAGCTGCCCCCCTGCCCGATCTGCGGCAAGCCGGCCGATCCGAAGCTGAAGCCGTTCTGCTCGGAGCGCTGCTCGGACATCGACCTCGGCCGCTGGCTCAGCGACCGCTACGTGATCCCGGCCGCCGATGACGAGGACGAGGACGCGTTGCCGGCCGCCCGGAAACCCGACCACGAATAGCGGAAAATCATCCGGCCGATGTGCCGGATCAGGCTGGACAGGCCCGGAGGCACTGACTATACCCCCGCCCTGTCGAGCCGCCACGCGGATCGGCGAAGGCCCAGGTAGCTCAGTTGGTAGAGCATGCGACTGAAAATCGCAGTGTCGGCGGTTCGACTCCGTCCCTGGGCACCATCCCTCCCCAGCGTCTGAACTGTATTCGCAGCCGCGGCTGTTGGACTCGTTCGTGCCTGCGCGGACGCCCTCTCAGGTGGCGCTCGATCCCTCGACGATCTCGGCCAGCCTCTCCGCCGTTTCAAGATCCTCCGGCGTGTTGACGTTGAGGAACGGGTCGATCGGCTCGATCGGCCAGCGCACCACCGCGGCGCCGTGACGGCCGATGAAGCCGCCGACGCGGCGGTCGCCGCGCTCGACGAGCGCGGCACGCAACTCTGCCCGCAGATGGATCGGCCAGAGCGCCACGGTGTAGTGCTCGCGATCGCCCGAGGCGGCGACCGGGATCGCAGCCGGCTCTCGGGCTGCGGCGAGGCGGGCGACGAGGTCGAGCGGCAGGAACGGCGCGTCGCAGGAGACGCTGACGACGGCGTCCACGTCGGCGTGGAACGCGGCCGCATGGTCCAGCCCGGCCAGGATGCCGGCGAGTGGGCCGGGATGGCCGGCGACGCCGTCGGGCAGGACCGGCCCCGGAAAGCCGGAGAACCGCGTCGGGTCGCCGTTGGCGCTGAGCATCAGCCCGGCCGGGCATTGCGGCGCCAAGCGCCGGGTCACCCGCTCCAGCAGCGTCCGGCCGCCGAGGGTGCGCAGCACCTTGTCGCCGCCGCCCATGCGGCGGGCGAGACCGCCGGCCAGGATCAGGCCCAGGACCGGCGCCATCGTCGTGCCTATTCGAAGACGATCTTGGGCGCCGCCCGGCCGGCCGGTGCCGCGGTCAGGTTGTCCCAGAGCTTGCGCGCGATCTCGCGGTAGACCTGGGCCTGCGGCCCGTCGGGGGCGACGGCGACGACCGGCTGGCCGGCATCGGACGATTCCCGGATCGTCATGTTCAGCGGCACCTCGCCGAGGAACGGCACGCCGAGGCGCTGCGCCTCGATCCGCGCGCCGCCATGGCCGAAGATGTGCGATTCGTGGTTGCAGTTCGGGCAGATGAAGGTCGCCATGTTCTCGATCACGCCGAGGATCGGCACCGCGACCTTCTTGAACATCGTCACGCCGCGCCGCGCGTCGATCAGCGCGAGGTCTTGCGGCGTCGAGACGATCACGGCGCCGGAGAGCGGTGTCGCCTGAGCCATGGTGAGCTGCGCGTCGCCGGTGCCCGGCGGCATGTCGACGATCAGCACGTCGAGCTCGCCCCAGAGCACGTCGCGCAGCATCTGCGTCAGCGCCGACTGCACCATCGGGCCGCGCCAGATCATCGCCGTCTCGGGCTCGATCAGGAAGCCGATCGACATCACCTTGAGGCCGTAGCCCTCCATCGGGTCCATGCTGCGGTTGTCGACCACCTTCGGCTTGCCGGAGAGGCCGAACAGCTTCGGCACCGAGGGACCGTAGATGTCGGCATCGAGCAGGCCGACCTTCAGGCCCTGCGCCTTCAGGGCGAGGGCGAGGTTGCAGGCGGTGGTCGACTTGCCGACGCCGCCCTTGCCCGAGGCCACCGCCACGATGTGGCGGACTCCCGGCAGGGCCGGCCCCTGGCCGGGAGGCGCGCCGGGACGCGGCGGCGCGGCATTCACCGGAACCGGGGCGGCCTTGCTCTGCTCCGGCATGGTGGGGCCGCGCTCGGAGGTGAGGCTCGCGAACACGCCCGAGACGCCGGGCATCGACAGCACCTTGCCCTCGGCCGACCGGCGGATCGGCTCGAAGCGCGCCGCCTCGCTGGCGTCGATCAGGATCGAGAACATCACGCGGTTGGTCGGGTCGACGACCACCTGCGACAGGCGGCCGGACGCCGGCAGGGTGGTGCCGGCGGTATCGATGGTCACGCTTTGCAGTGCGCGCAGCACGTCGTCTCGGGTGATCGCCACGGTCGGCCTCCTTCGCCGCGTCCGGCGTCTCTGGATCTCGAAAGGGATGGTTCCGGCCCATGTAAACAGCCGTGCCGGAAACGCCAGCCGAAGCGGGCCTACCACCATGCGGCGCCTGTGCGCAGGCGATCGAACCAACCGATGCGTCATCCGTTGTGACACGACCGCCGGCGCGGGCGGCAGGGAGAGCCGGTGCGCCGTCACCATCTGGAGAGACCTACGCGATGCATCAGGGCAATCACCGCGACCACGAGGGCGCGAAGAAGCTGTTCGAGCTGGTCAAGGACGTCAAAGTGGCGATGATGACCACCGCCGACGCCGACGGCACGCTCAACAGCCGTCCGATGTGGAACAACGACATCGACGAGAACGGCGACCTGTGGTTCTTCACCAAGCTGCACTCGCCCAAGACCGCCGAGATCGGCCGGGACAACCAGATCAACCTGTCGTACTCCGACCCGTCGAGCCAGACCTACGTCTCCATCGCCGGCAAGGCGGAGATCGTCAGCGACCAGGCGATCATCGACGCCAAGTGGACCGAGAGCCTCAAGACCTGGTTCCCGAACGGCAAGGACGACCCCGAGGTGGCGCTGCTCCGCATCCACCCCGAGCAGGGCGAGTACTGGGACAGCCCGAACAGCAAGATGCTGCACCTGTTCGGCTACGTGAAGGCCTCGCTCACCGGCGAGAGCCCGAAGACCGAGACCAAGAAGGTCGACCTCGCCTGATCGCGGCGGCCTGAGCCGCCTTCGCGACGACAGGCGGCGTGCCCGGTGCGGCGCGCCGCCTTTTTCGTGCCCGCGCCGCCGCCTCCGTTGACACAGGGCTGCCGGTTATGCGCCCTCGGGGCTCCGTGACGCCCGCCCCGAGGTTCCAAAGACATGCTCGATCTCGCGCGGCGGGTGCACGACCACAATTTCGGCATCGACCCGATCGTGCGGTCGCTGCTCGACACCGACTTCTACAAGCTGCTGATGGCGCAGACGATCCTGCGCCGACACCGCGACGTGGCGGTGACCTTCGGCATCAACAACCGCACGACCCGCATCCGCATCGCCGACGAGGTCGACGCCGGCGCGCTGCGCGAGCAGCTCGATCACGCCCGCTCCCTGCGCCTGTCGCGTGGCGAGGCGACCTGGCTGCGCGGCAACGCCTTCTACGGGCGCCGCCGCATCCTGTCGGCCGACTTCATCGCCTGGTTCGAGGGGTTTCGGCTGCCCGAATACCAGCTCGAGGCGCGGGACGGGCAGTACGAGCTCACCTTCCACGGACCGTGGGTCGAGACCACGATGTGGGAGGTGCCGGCGCTCGCCATCCTGAACGAGCTGCGCTCGCGCGCCGTGCTGCGCGACCTCGGCAAGCTCGACCTGCAGGTGCTGTACGCACGGGCGATGACGCGGGTCTGGGAGAAGATCGAGCGCCTGCGCAAGCTGCCCGACCTGTCGATCGCCGATTTCGGCACCCGTCGCCGGCACGGCTTCCTGTGGCAGGACTGGTGCGTGCAGGCGATGGACGAGGGCTTGGGCTCCAAGCGCTTCCTCGGGACCTCGAACTGCCTGATCGCGCTCCGCCGCGAGGTCGAGGCGGTCGGCACCAACGCGCACGAGCTGCCGATGGTCTACGCGGCCCTGGCGGAGGACGATGCGGCGCTCGCCCGCGCGCCCTACGACGTTCTGCGCGACTGGCAGGAGGATTACGAGGGCAACCTTCTCGTCGTGCTGCCCGACACCTACGGCACCACCGGATTCCTCGCCGGCGCGCCCGACTGGCTCGGCGACTGGACCGGCATCCGTATCGATTCGAAGGACCCGATCGAGGGCGGCGAGGAGGCGATCGCGTTCTGGCGCTCCCGCGGCGCCGACCCGCGCGAAAAGCTCGCGATCTTCTCCGACGGGCTCGACATCGACACGATCGAGCGGATCCACGCGCATTTCTACGGGCGCCTGCGGATCGGTTACGGCTGGGGCACCCTGCTTACCAACGATTTTCGCGGGCTGGTGCCGGAGGGCCGGCTCGATCCGATCTCGATCGTCTGCAAGGTGACCCATGCCAACGGGCGCCCGACGGTGAAGATCTCCGACAACCCGACCAAGGCGCAGGGGCCGGCGGACGCCGTTGCGCGCTACAAGCGGGTGTTCGGCGTCGGCGCGCAGGATGCGATGGCGGTGGTGGTCTGAGCCGGCCGATCGCGCCGGCCCCCGGCGCAGCTTCTATCAAGACTGTGTCACAGACCCAAGATTGAAATCACGTGGTCTCCGTTCGCGGTCGGCGTGCGCTATGTCTCGCCCCGACACCGGCGTGTCGCCTCCCCAGGAGGCGCGCGAACCAAGCCGGAACAGCAGGGACGCGGATGCCATGTCACGGATCGATCGACGCGCGCTGATTGGAGCAGCGGGTCTGGCGCTCGCAGGCCCCACACTCGGGGGTTCGGCACATGCCGCGGATGCTCCTGCACCGAAGCCAGCCGAGGCGAAGGACGTCACCCGCACGCTGGCGCGCTGGGTCGTGAACGCCCGGTTCGAGGATCTGCCCGAGGCGGTGCGCCGGGAGGCGACGCGAACCTTCCTGAACTGGGTCGGTGTCGCCATCGGCGGCTCGCATCACGAGACGCTGGACGTGGCGGTCTCCGCGCTCGCGCCGTTCTCGGGGCCGCCCCAGGCCGGCCTGTTCGGCCGCACCGAGCGCTTCGACATCATGAACGCGGCGTTCCTCAACGGCGTGTCGAGCCACATCTTCGATTACGACGACACCCACCTGAAGACCGTCATCCACCCGGCCGGCCCGGTCGCCTCGGCGATCCTCGCCTATGCCGAGATGCACCCGGTCTCGGGGCGCGACTTCCTCGACGCGCTGGTGCTCGGGATCGAGACCGAGTGCCGGATCGGCAACGCGGTCTATCCCAACCACTACGACGTCGGCTGGCACATCACCGGCACCGCCGGCGTGTTCGGGGCGGCGGCCGCCGCCGGCAAGCTGATGGGCCTCACCGAGCAGCAGATGGTGTTCGCCCTGGGGCTGGCCGCCTCGCAGCCGGTGGGCTTACGCGAATCGTTCGGCTCGATGAACAAGAGCTTCAACCCCGGCCGCGCCGCGGCCAACGGCCTGTTCGCCGCGATCCTCGCGGCCAAGGGCTTCACCTCGTCGGACGGCATGATCGAGGCCAAGCGTGGCTGGGCCAACACCGTCTCGACCAAGCAGGATTATCGCGAGATCACCGAGGGGCTCGGCACGCGGTACGAGAGCCTGCTCAACACCTACAAGCCGTTCGCCTGCGGCATCGTCATGCATCCGGCGATCGACGCCGCGATCCAGCTTCGCGACGAGGAGCACCTGAAGCCCGAGCAGATCGCGCGCGTCGACCTGAAGGTGCATCCCCTCGTGCTCGAGCTTACCGGCAAGACCGCCCCGCAGGCGGGATTGGAAGGCAAGTTCAGCATCTACCACGCGGTCGCCGTCGCGCTGGTCGAAGGCGCGGCCGGCGAGAAGCAGTTCAGCGACCGCGCCGTTCGCGATCCCGTCGTCGTCGCGTTGCGCGACAAGGTCGTGCCGGTTGTCACGCCGGGGATCGCGGCGGCACAGGTCGACATGACCGTCACGCTCGCCGACGGGCGCACGCTGCACCGCCGCATCGAGCACGCGATCGGCAGCGTCGAGCGTCCAATGAGCGACGCCGCCCTGGAGCGCAAGTTCACCGATCTCGCCGACGGCGTGCTGCCCGCGGCGCAGGCCCGCCGGGTGATGAGCCTGTGCTGGTCGCTCGATACGCTCAAGGATGTCGGCGACGTGATTCGCGCAGGGGTTGCGCAAGCCTGACGATCACGAGCCCGTGAAAACCCGCCGCAACGGGAGGGATCGTTTCGCGGCGCCGTGCCGTTCCCCGTTCGCACCGGCGAGAGCACGGGCGTTGCGGGCGTGAGCGTACGGTTCGGTGGCGGCATGGCGACGAAGACAGACGACCCTCCCATCCCGGTGCCGTCTCCCACCCGGATCGCAGCCGCCGAGACGCCGAAATCGGCGCTGGTCTCACCGGTCCTCGTCAGCGCGATCATCATCGCGGCGCTCTATGTCGGGCGCGAGATCTTCATCCCGATCGTCATCGCGGTTCTGTTGTCCTTCGTGCTCGGGCCGCTGGTCGCGCTCCTGCGCCGCTGGCACCTGCCCCGCGTCGTCGCGGTCGGCTCCGCGGTGGTGTTCACCCTCGGCATCGTCGCCGCCCTGGCGACGCTGATCGGCGTCCAGGTCGCGGGCCTCGTCGGCGACGCGCCGCGCTACCGCTCGACGATCGAGCGCAAGATCGAGGGCCTGCGCGACAGCCCGGTCGCGCATCTCACCGATTACGTCGCCAATATCGGCCGGGCGATCCACGATGCCGGCAACACCGAGAAGGCGCCGAAGCCCGAGGCGGAGGCGAAGCCCGGCCCCGAAACCAAGCCGGCGCGGCCGGCCTGGGAACCGGCCCCCGTCCTCGTCGAGATGCGCCAGACGCCGCCCGGCCCGCTGGAGACGGCGAGCACCCTGCTCTCCCCGGTGATGCAGCCGCTGGCCACCACCGGCATCGTCTTCGTCGTGCTGCTGTTCGTCCTGATGCAGCGCGAGGACCTGCGCGACCGGATGATCCGCCTCGCCGGATCGAGCGACCTGCACCGTACCACCGTCGCGATGGACGACGCCGCGCGGCGGCTCAGCCGCTACTTCGTGGTGCAGCTGGCGCTCAACACCGCCTTCGGGCTGGTGGTCGGCATCGGCCTCTACGTCATCGGCGTGCCCAACCCGGTGCTTTGGGGCATCGTCTCGGCGATGATGCGGTTCGTGCCGTATATCGGCGCCTTCCTCTCGGCCCTGCTGCCGCTCCTGCTGGCGGCGGCCGTCGATCCGGGCTGGGACATGGTGATCGCCACCGCGATCCTGTTCCTGGTGCTGGAGCCGCTGACGGGCCAGATCGTCGAGCCGATGCTCTACGGCCATTCCACCGGCCTCTCGCCGTTCGCGGTGCTGATCTCGGCGCTGTTCTGGACTTGGCTGTGGGGGCCGGTCGGGCTTCTGCTCTCGACGCCGCTGACGGTCTGCCTCGTCGTGCTGGGGCGGCACATCGACAAGCTCGAGTTCCTCGACGTGCTGTTCGGCAACCGTGCGGCCCTGACGCCGGTCGAGAACTTCTACCAGCGCATCCTCGCCGACGACCCGGAAGAGGCGCAGGAGCATGCCGAGCTGATCCTTCAGACCTGCTCGCTGTCGGCCTATTACGACGACGTGGTTCTGAAGGGCCTCGAGCTCGCCGCCCGCGACGCCGCCCGCGGCGTGCTGACCCTCGAGCAGAAGACCGACATCCGGGCCTCCGTCAGCGAGCTCGTCGACGCGCTCGCCGAGCGCGACGACCGGGTTCCGGCCGCGCCTGCGGCCGATGCCGACGACGGTGCCGAGGGGGATGCGAAGGCCGATCCCGAAGCGGCGCGGCCAAGCCGGGAGGCGATCCCGCCGGCGTGGTCTCGCGAGGGCGCGGTGCTGTGCGTCGCGGGGCGGGGCTTCCTCGACACGCCGGCGGCCGCGATCCTTGCACAGCTCCTCGCCAAGCGCGGGCTCGGGACGCGGATCGTACCGTTCGGCGACGTGTCGCGCGCGAAGATCGCCGATTTCGACCCCGGCGAGGCGCAGATGACCTGCATCGTCTCCCTGGCGATCAGCGGAGAGCCGGGGCACCTGCGACGGCTCGTCGATCGCCTTCGGCGCCGGATGCCCGACGTCCCGATCGTCGTCGGGCTGTGGCAGGCGGACGACGATGCCGCCGGCCGCGGCAGCATCCCGGCGGCCGAGCACGTCTCGTCGCTCGGCAGCGCCGTCGACACGGTGCTGGCCCATGTGCACGCCGAGCCGGAGCCGTCCCCCATGCCGGTGGCTGCGCAGGCTTGACGGAAACGGCCGAAACCCGCCTTCCTGCCGCGATGCAGGATCGAACGGGGAAAAGCCGATGAGCGTCGTCGAACTCGGCCGGTTCATGGACGATCTCGCCGACGCGTCGGGCCAGGCGATCCTGCCGTTCTTCCGTGCTCAGTATGCGCTGACCGACAAGGCGGCGGGCACGGCCGCGTTCGATCCCGTGACCGAGGCCGACCGCGCCGCCGAGCTGGTCCTGCGCAACATGATCCGCGGGCGGTTTCCCGCCCACGGCATCCTCGGCGAGGAGTTCGGCTCGGAGCGGCTCGACGCGGAATGCGTCTGGGTGCTCGACCCGATCGACGGCACCCGTGCCTTCATCACCGGCATCCCGACCTGGGGAACCCTGATCGGCCTGACCCGGAACGGGAGCGCCGTGCGCGGCTTGATGCACCAGCCCTATCTCGGCGAGCGCTTCACCGGCGATGGACGCACGGCACGCCTGCGAAGCTCGCGCGGCGAGCGCACGCTCCATACCCGCCGCTGCTCCGACCTGTCGGCGGCGATGCTCGCCACCACCGATCCGCGGTTGTTCACGGACGGCGCGGAAGCCGATCGGTTCCGGGCCATCGAGGGTCGCGTGCGCATGTCGCGCTACGGCACCGACTGCTACGCCTATTGCATGCTGGCTTCGGGCCAGATCGACCTCGTCGTCGAGGCCGGCCTGAAGCCCTACGACATTGTCGCGCTGATCCCGATCGTCGAGGGTGCGGGCGGCGTCATCAGCGCCTGGGACGGCGGTCCCGCGACCGGCGGCGGCCGGATCGTCGCCGCCGGCGATCCGCGCATGCACGCAGCGGCGCTGGCGATTCTGAACCCGTAACCGGTCGGCGCCCGAAACCGCATTGCGACCCATCTCGACGAACTGAACCGTCCATGCGCCCCGGCCGTTCCTGGTCGTCCGCAACGCTTCCTCCCGGCCGCCCGTGCTCCTCGCCGCACTCCTTCTCCTGACGACGCTGCCGCCGCTGGCCGAAGGGTCTGTCGACGCGCTCCGGGCGCACGCGGTCGGCCTGCAGACGCCGTCGGTCGAGGCGGCACCGTATTATCAGCACGTCGCGCGGGCGGTCTCGAACTGGCGGGCCCAGGCCGGTACCGAGCTTCGGCCGGTCTCGCTCGCCCTGGTCGCGCAGGTGGCACCCACCGAGCCGGCCTACGTCGCGCGCTGCGCCAAGCTCAACAATTACTGGTGCATCAAGAGCGCGCGCTGGTCGGGCGAGGTCGGTGCCGACGCCGAGGGGCATACCGGCTTCGCCACCGCGGCGGACGGCGCCGACGCCGCGGCCGGGCTGCTCCGGCGATACTACCGGAATTATGGACGCCGCACGGCCCTGGCGATCGTGCGCCGCTGGGCGCCGGCCTCCTGCGGCGTCTCCACCGCTCCGCTTGCGGCCAGGGCCAAGGCGACCGCCCTCGCGCCGCGCGGGATCGGGGGCACGCTTCGGGCCCGCTTCCTGGCGCGCCACCTTCCCGGCGGCGCCCGGCGCGGCGTATCGCGGGCGCCGCGCACCGCCCTGCGGGTGCAGCCCTGGTCGCCGCTCGCCCGGATGAGCGGCCATCCGGCCCGGCGCCCGTCGATCCAGGCCAGGGCGATGCAGAAACCCGTCGCGGATATCGCGACCGGCCTCGCCGACAGGCCGACTCCGACCGTACGGTTTCCGGCCCCGCGCGGGGCGGACGATCCCGCCGCGCTCCTCGACCGCAAGGTGCCGTCGCCGGATCGCCTCGTGGCCGATTCGGCCCTGTTGCCGATGATGGTCTCCGGCCTGGCGATGGGGGATCTGCGTGCACCGGCCCCGCTCTGCGGCAACGACGAGGTCCGGATCGGCAACTACGCGGCCGCCATCGCCAGGAGCGTGGGCCTGCGCGCCACGGACGACCTCGCGCTGTTCTCGCCCGACGGCAGCCCGCTGCCGAACCTCGCCCCCGTCATGCGCGCGATGTCGGGGGTCGAGCTCGGCGCGTTGCACGCGGGTCCGCCCCTCGTGGAGGCGGCGATCGCCCGGCTCGGTCCGACCCCCGCGGCGACGGCCGATGCGGCCAAGTAGCCTTCACCGAGCCTTGTCGCGGCCCCCTCCCCGCGCCACCTGAGCGGCGACGGCCGACCGGCTGGCCCTTCGCGTTTCCCGAGCCCCCGAGCCCGCCCTTGCCCATCCAGAGTTTCGCCGCGCGTGCCGGCTCCGCGGTCAAGGCCTTCGCGGAAGCTTCGAGCGACTTCCTGATCCAGCCGACTCTGCGGCTCGGCGTCACCGGGCTCGCCCGCTCGGGCAAGACCGTGTTCACAACCGCCCTCATCCACCATCTCGTCGAGAGCCATGCGCTCCCCGCCTTCGCCCCGGCGCAGGAGGGACGCCTGCGCCGCGCCCGCCTCGTGCCGCAGCCGGACGACGACGTTCCGCGCTTTCCCTTCGAGGAGCATTTCTCGGCGCTGACGGAGTCCCGCCTCTGGCCGCGTTCCACCGATCGGATCAGCCAGTTCCGGCTTGCGATCGAGTACGAGCGCGCCGGCGGCTGGCGCTCCGGCCCGGGCACGCTGATGCTCGATGTCGTCGACTATCCCGGCGAATGGCTGCTCGATCTCGCGCTCCTGGAGCAGAGCTACACAGCGTGGTCGCGGGCGACCATCGCCGGGACCCGGCGCGCCGGCCGCGGCGAGATGGCCGCGCCGTGGCTCGCGATGCTGAGGGGGCTCGATCCGGCGGGGCCTCTGGACGAGGTGGTGGCCGAGCGGGCGAGCGCCGCCTTCACCGCCTATCTCGCGGCTCTCCGCGCCGGCCCGGAGATGGTGGCGACGACGCCGCCGGGCCGGTTCCTGATGCCGGGCGACCTCGCCGGCTCGCCGGCCCTGACCTTCGCCCCGCTCGACGAGCTGCCCGAGACGATCGCGCCGGGCACGCTCGCCGGGCTGATGGAGCGGCGCTTCGAGGCCTACAAGGCCAAGGTCGTCGTGCCGTTCTTCCGCGATCACTTTCAGCGCGTCGACCGACAGATCGTGCTGGTCGACGTGCTGGCCGCCGTCGATGCCGGGCCGGCGGCGCTGGCGGAGCTGGAGGAGGCACTGGATTCCGTCCTGCTCAGCCTGAACATCGGCCGCAACACGCTGCTCTCGCGGCTGTTCGCGCCGCGGGCCGACCGGATCATGTTCGCCGCGACGAAGGCCGACCACCTGCACCAGACCAGCCACGATCGGCTCGAAGCGCTGCTGCGCCTGCTGGTGTCGCGCGCCATGCGCCGGACGGAGGCCGCCGGCGCCCGTGTCGGCACCGTGGCCCTGGCGTCGGTCCGCGCCACCCGCGAGACCACGATCCACGACGGCGACGCCGTGCTGCGCGCCGTCGCCGGGACGCCGGAGGCCGGCGAGACGGTCGGCGACGAGGTGTTCGACGGGACGGCCGAGGCCGCGGTGTTCCCAGGCCATCTCCCCGCCCGCCCGGAGGCGGTGCTCGAAGGCGCGGTCGAGCCCGGCTCGCTGCGGTTCCCGCGATTCCGCCCGCCATCGATCAAGCCCGACGCGCTGGGGCGTCCGGGCCACCTGCCGCAGATCCGCCTCGACCGGGCCATGCAGTTTTTGATCGGCGACAGGCTGACGTGATGGCGGCTCTGACGAGAACCCCGAGGACGATGCCGTGAGCTCGACCCAGCGCCCGCGCGCCTTCCGCATCTCCAGCGCCGATGCGCCCCCGGCCGTCGAGGGAATCCCTTCGATGCCGCCCGCCCCGACCGGCGTCCGCATCGTCGAAGATCCGGTCGAGATCCTCGACGCCGCCGACGGCACGCCCGTGCCGGTGGCGAAGTCGCGCGGCGTGCCTTGGGGCGGCCTGCTGCTGTCGGCCGCGGGCGGCCTCGTCTCCCTCGGGGTCGGCTTGTCGGTCGAGCGGCTGATCGCCGATCTGTTCCAGGCGGCGCCCTGGCTCGGCGGCGTCGCGCTGGCGCTCCTGGCGCTCGCCGGCCTCGCTCTCCTGGCGATCGTCGTGCGCGAAGTGCGCGGGCTGTGGCGGGAGCGCAAGATCGAGCACCTGCGCCAGGCCGCCGTCACGGCGATCGCGACCCGCGATCACAGTGCGGCGCAGGGGGTGGTTCGGGATCTCGCCGCCTTCTATGCGGATCGAACGGCGTTGGCGGCGGGCCGGCAGCGGCTCGAGGCTTCCGCCGACGCGATCCTCGACGTCGACGATCGCATCGGCCTCGCCGAGCACGAGCTGTTGAGCCCGCTGGACCGGCAGGCGCGCAATGCCATCGCCACCGCCGCCAAGCAGGTCTCGGGCGTGACCGCGCTCAGCCCGCGGGCGATCGTGGACGTGGCGTTCGTGATCTATTCCGCCGTGCGGCTGCTGCGCCGGATCGCGGCGATCTACGGCGGACGCCCGGGCTTCCTCGGCTTGCTGCGCCTGGCCAGAGCCGCCTTCGCCCACCTGACCGTCACCGGCGGAATGGCGGTCGGCGAGAGCATGATTCAGCAGGTGCTCGGCCTCGGCATCGCGGCGCGGGTCTCGGCCAAGCTCGGCGAGGGCGTGCTCAACGGCCTGATGACCGCGCGCTTCGGCCTCGCGGCCCTCGCGGTCTGCCGCCCGCTGCCGTTCGTGCGCGAGGCTCCGCCGCGCCTGTCGGACGTCGCCGGCGAGCTTCTCCGCCCGGCCGAGCCGGAGCCGAAGCCGTGATGCTCAGGACTGCGCGCGCTTCTGCACCGCCTCGGCGTTGCGGCGGTTCGCGATGCGGGTGAACATGTTGCCGGTGTAGTCGGCGACCTTCGGCTTCTCCACGGCCACGAGCTGGGCCTCGAACGCCTCGATGCGCTTGAGCAGCGCGGCGTCGCCGAAGATCGAGCTGTTGAAGGAGGTGTGGGCGCGCTCGCCCAGCGCCGTCTGCACGGCGTCCAGTCGCACCAGAAGCTCTTTTCGCGTCACGTCGATCTCCCGCGGGCCGGATCGCCCGTGATCCGGCACCCATCAGCGCGGGCTTGGGTAAACGAGAGGTTAACCGCCGGGCGCGATCGAGCCGACGGGCTCAAAGATCCTTCATGAACCCGGCCAGCCGCATCAGCCCCTCGGGCCACGGCCCATGGCCGCTCGCGACGTTGACGTGGCCGGATTCGCCGGCGTCGACCAGGGCCGATCCCCAGGCCGCGGCGAAATCCTCCGCGCGCTCGTAGCGGCAGTACGGATCGGTTCGGCTCGCCACCAAGAGCGACGGGAACGGCAGCGGCGCGCGCGGCAGCGGCGCGAAGGCGCGCACGCTGTCGGGCAGGTTCGGCGTCTCCTCGACATCCGGCAGCGCCACGAACAGCGCCCCGACGACGCGTCCTTCGGCAAGCTTCGGCACCGCCTCGACGCAGGCGACGACGCCGAGGCTGTGGGCGATGAGGATGACGGGCCGTATCGCGGCCGCGACCGCCTCGACGACGCGGCCGCACCAGGCCTCGGGCTCGGGCGCATGCCAGGACTGCTGCTCGACCACGCGGGCGGTCGACATGCGGCCGGCCCAGCGCGCCTGCCAGTGGCCCTCTTCCGAGCCGCCCAGGCCCGGAACGATCAGGATGTCGCAATCGGCGGTCTTCATGGTCGCGTGCCTACCGTCTCTCGGCGCGAGGGTCGAGAACGAAGAAAGGCGGCACCTCGCGGTGCCGCCTCTCGGATCGGGTCGATCGCGCCGGCTCAGAGCCGGTGCGCGGTACGGTCTTCGCCCTCATACGTGGGCTCGGTCTTGAGGCTGGCCTTCTGCGCCGCGGTCTGGATGTTGTCCGGGTCAAGGGCGGTCTCGACGAACTCGCGGCCACGGCTGGTGAACTCGCGGGCGTAGCGCAGGCCCTGGTCGCGGACCTCGTCGGCATAGGGACCGATGTTGCGGTCCTCCTGGCGCGTACGCGGGAGCAACGCGCCGAGAAGCAGGCCCGCGGCGACGCCGACGACGCCGACCAGCAGCGGGTTCTCGGTCACGAACTGCTCGACGGCGGTGCGACCGCGATCGAGCCGGTCGCTGCCGCGCACCACCGCGTCGTCGATCCGGCGCATGTGGTCGCGATGGACGCCGGAGACCCAGTTGCGGGCCTCGTCGGCCGCACCGCCGAGGCGATCGCGGACGTCGTCGGCCAAGTCGGCAGCACGATCGCGCGTGCGATCGGCGAAGTCCGCGGCCCGATCCGCCGCATCGCCCGCCGCCGCGCGAGCCTGACCGGCGACGCTGCCGACATCGGGTCCGGGACCGGCCTGGTGATCGTGCGGCGACGCGTCGGGCCGTCCGATCGGATCGCGGAGGCCCGTGGGATCGGCCCGCAGGGTGTGGTCGGCCGCCTTCGCATGCGGGTCGAGGTGGACCGGGTCCAGGCCGGCGGCGTGCAGGCCCTGGTCGACCTTCGCGGCGGCGGCCCGGGCGAGGTCGTCCGGCAGGTGGTTGTCGGTCGTGGCCGACTTGCTCGTATCGCTCATGGCGTGATCCTTCAGAACTCGTACGCGGCTGGCAATGTCCGCAGGTGGCGGCCCGTCAGGCGCGGGTTTCGTCCATCAGCGAGGGTTTCGGCTGGCGGGTGGGCAGATCCGGATCGTAGACCCGGGCCGCCCCGTCGTTGAGCACCGGGACGCGCTCGGCCGAAGCCTGCGTCCGGCGGCGCGTCGCGTCCTGGGACATCCGATGCAGCAGCCAGCCGACGCCGGCGGCGATCAGCAGGACGGGAACCGGATTGCGGCGGACCGCCTCGAGCGCTCCGTCGTAGGCACCGCTGACGGCGGGTGCGCGGCGGGCGTTGCCGAGCATCTCGTCGACGAGGCTGGACACCGAGAGGCGGCCCTGGATGCGGTCGATGGTCTCGTCGAGGCGCGCGCGGCTCTCCTCGATGTCCCGCTCCATCTCGTTCATCGAACTCATCCGGACACTCTCTCGGAAAGGGCGCGGGCGTGCTGGCGGACCTGCCGGCCGGTACGGGTGGGCGTGAGCGTCGAGAACGAAAGGGCGCTGCGTCCCCACAGCGCCATCCCAATCGCGACAACCAGGAGGACGCCGCCGACGATGAGGGCCGAGAGCCATTCCGAGCCGACGATCGTCGCCAGCCACTTCACGAAGGCACCGATCAGCACGAGCAGGGCGACGACGGAGAAGACCGCCGAAGCCATGAGGCAGACGATGCCGATGATCAGCGAGCGGACGTTCCGCGCCATCTCGGCGCGGAACAGGGCGATCTCCTTGCGGGCGAGGTCGTTCGTCTCGCGCAGCGCGTCGCCGATGAGGCTCTGGATGCTGCCGGCGGGCGACGCACCGGAGGAGCCGGGGGGTGGGGTCTGCGATCCGGTCGACATGGCCGGGCCGCTCACGCGCGGAAGCTGTCGCGGGCGTCGCCTTCCGGCGGCAGGCTCGACGACTTGATGAAGCGCGCGGCGATGAAGCCGGCGACGAACGTTCCGACCGCGACCGCGACCGGTGCACGGCGGGCGAAGGCCTCGGCCTCGCCGTAGAAGTCGGCGAAGCTACGCGACTCGATCGAGCCGCCGAGCTGGCTCAGGCCATCGGCGGCGCTGTCGAAGAAGGCCTTGATGTTCGGGCGATCCTCGAAGTCCTTGCTTGAATCGCGCAGGGTCTTGGCGAGATCGTGGACCGACTGCGCCGCGTCGTTCTTGCGGCCCTCGACGAAGGTCTGCGCCTGAACCCGGGCTGCATCCATCAGGCCGCGCCCGCGCTCGGCCGCGACGTCGGCCAACCCCTCGACGTCGCCCTTCAGGCCGCGCCACTCGGCCTGCTCGCTGGCTGCGGCCTTGGCCGGATCGGGGTGGGGGATCTCGGACGCGGCCATGAGGGGACTCCTTCGAACACGGGGTCTTAGCGGGGCGATGTTCGCCTGAGTAACATCGTCCACGTCCGGGGGTTCCGGGGACGACGGCACATCCGCGGCTCAGCCTCCGTTCAGGGGCGATCGGCCAAGGTTCGCTACTGCCTCCGCCGCCCCGCGCGGCGGGGACGGATGCGGGGACAGGCCCCGGATTTCGTCGTGACGGCCGCAAACGATCGCTTGACCCGCGGCAGTCATTCGCGCTTGGCTAACGCTACGGATCGCGCCGACCTCTCGCGCGTTCACGATGGCAAGAAACGTTGACGTTGCGCGTTCCACGCCGGCGCGCTTGAGGATCCGGAGCCCACCTGAGTGGCACGCCTTGTGATCGTATCGAACCGCGTTGCGGTTCCGGAAGAAGGCGGCAAGGCGGTCGCCGCCGGCGGCCTCGCCGTCGCCGTGAAGGAGGCCTTCACCGCCTACGAAGGTCTCTGGTTCGGGTGGAGCGGCAACATCAGCGAGGAGCCCTCCGAGGAACCGACGCTGATCGATCGGGACCGCGTCCAGTACGCCGTGGTCGACCTCTCGCCGCAGGATCACAAGGAATACTACGCCGGCTTCGCCAACCGGGCGCTGTGGCCGATCATGCATTACCGGCTCGGTCTCGGGGCGTTCTCGCGCTCGGACTATGCCGGCTATTGCCGCGTCAACCGCATCTTTGCGCGGGCGCTCGCCAAGCTCGTCGAGCCCGACGACATCATCTGGGTCCACGACTACCACCTGCTGCCGATGGCCGCCGAGCTTCGCGGCCTCGGCCTCGCCAACCCGATCGGCTACTTCCACCACATTCCGTGGCCGGCCGCCGACGTGTTCAACACGCTGCCGGCGAGCAACCACCTGCTCCGCGCCATCGCCGACTACGACCTGATCGGGCTGCAGACCGACCCGGACGTGCAGAACCTGTCCCGCAACCTGATCGACACCCTGCGGGCGATCCCGCTCGGCGGCGGCTCGCTGATGGTCGACGGGCGCCGGACCCGGATCCGCAGCTTCCCGATCGGCATCGACGTCGCCGGCTTCAAGGACGCGGCGGAGAAGGCGGGCTCGAACAAGGTGGTGCGCGAGACGATGGCGGGCCTGCGCACCCGCAAGCTGCTGATCGGCGTCGACCGGCTCGACTATTCCAAGGGCGTGCCCGAGCGGATGGAGGCGGTGGAGCGCTTCTTCGCCTCGAACCCCGACCAGCGCGGCAACGTCACCTACATCCAGATCACGCCGAAGTCCCGCAGCGAGGTGCCGGAATACGAGCAGCTCTCGCGCACCGTCAACGAGACGGTCGGCGAGATCAACGGCGCGCTCGGCGACCCGGCGTGGACGCCGATCCAGTACGTCACCAAGGCCTATCCGCGCCCGGTTCTGGCCGGGCTGTATCGCGCCGCCCGCGTCGGCCTCGTGACGCCGATGCGCGACGGCATGAATCTCGTGGCGAAGGAATACGTCGTCGCCCAAAGCGAGGACGATCCCGGCGTGCTCGTGCTCTCAAAATTCGCCGGTGCGGCACGGCAGTTGCCCGAAGCGCTGATGGTGAACCCCTACGACCGCTTCGAGGTCGCGGAGGCGATCCGGACGGCCCTGTACATGCCGCGCAGCGAGCGCCTGGAGCGCTGGAAGCCGATGGTCGAGCGCATGACCCGCGAGGATGTCGATTGGTGGGCGCGCAATTTCCTCTCCGAGCTCGAGAACTTCCGCACCGTCGAGCGCGAGCCGCCGACGACGGCCGCCGCGGCGGAGTGATCTCGGGGCGGACGTCGTCGTTCTCCACGGCCCATGTGGCCCGGTGGCTTGATCCGGGATTGCGGATGCGTCCACACCGGCTCCGGGCCCGGGGGACCATTCCGTGTCACAGTCACGCATGATCGCCGTCGACGACGGCGTGCCGGCGCCTCTGGGCGCCCATTTCGACGGGCGCGGCGTCAACTTCGCGCTCTTCTCCGAGCACGCGACGGTGGTCGACCTTTGCCTGTTCGAGCCGGGCGAGCGCCACGAGAGCCGCACGATCCGCCTGCCCTGCCGCAGCGACGACATCTGGCACGGCTACCTCCGCGGCGTCCTGCCGGGCCAGCTCTACGGCTACCGGGTGCACGGGCCGTGGGAGCCGGCGCGCGGCCACCGCTTCAATCCGTCGAAGCTCGTCCTCGACCCTTATGCCCGCGAGATCCGCGGACGGATCCGCTGGCACGACGCCCTGTACGGCCACCGCCGCGGGCTGCAGCGCGAGGATCAGATCGACCGGCGCGACAGCGCGGTTTACATGCCGAAATCGGTCGTCACCGCGCCGGAGGTTCCGAACCTCGCGCTGCAGCCGATCCGCCGCCCGCTCTCCGAGACGGTGATCTACGAGGCGCACGTCAAGGCGCTGACCATGACCCATCCGGCCGTGCCGGAAGCCGAGCGCGGCACCTACGCGGCGCTGGCCCATCCGGCGATCGTCGAGCACCTGTGGAAGCTCGGCGTCACCGCGCTCGAGCTGCTGCCGATCCAAGCCTTCGCCGACGACCGCTTCCTGGTCGACAAGGGGCTGGTGAACTTCTGGGGCTACTCGCCGCTCGGCTACTTCGCGCCCGATCCGCGCTATCTCGGCGACGGCGGCCTCGGCGGCCTGAAGGCGGCGATCCGCGAGCTGAACGCCGCCGGCATCGAGACGATCCTCGACGTGGTCTACAACCACACCGCCGAAGCCGGCCATACTGGGCCGACCTTGTCGTTCCGTGGCATCGACAACGCCAGCTACTACAAGCTCGACCCCGACAATCCCCGCCGCGACGTCGATTGCACCGGCTGCGGCAACACCCTGGACGTCGCTCACCCGCGGGTGATGCAGATGGTGCTGGATTCGCTGCGCCACTGGGCGACCGCCTACGGCATCGCCGGCTTCCGCTTCGACCTCGCCACCAGCCTTGGCCGGGCGCCCTCCGCATTCTCGGCCGAGGCCGCATTCTTCCAGGCGGTGGCGCAGGACCCGGTGCTGGCGCGGGTGAAGATGATCGCCGAACCCTGGGACCTCGGCGAGAATGGCTATCGCCTCGGCGGCTATCCGCGCGGCTGGAGCGAGTGGAACGACCAGTTCCGCGACGCCGCCCGTGGCTTCTGGCGCGGCGATGCCGGCCAGCTGGCCAAGCTGACCCAGGGGCTGACCGGCTCGCGCGAGGTGTTCGCGCCGTCGGGCCGCTCGCCGCTCGCCAGCATCAACTTCGCTGCGACCCATGACGGCTACACGCTCGCCGACGTGGTCGCCTACGAGGAGAAGCACAACGCCGAGAACGGCGAGGACAACCGCGACGGCCACGGCCACAACGTCTCGCGCAACTACGGCGTCGAGGGGCCGACCGACGACCCGGCGATCCTCGCCATCCGTGCCCGCCAGAAGCGCAACCTGCTCGCCACCGTGATGCTGGCGCAGGGCGTGCCGATGCTGCTGATGGGCGATGAGCGCTCGCGCACGCAGCGCGGCAACAACAACGCCTATTGCCAGGACAACCCGACGAGCTGGATGGACTGGTCGACCGATCCCGACCCGGATCTCGGCGCCTTCGTCTCGAACCTCACGCGCCTGCGTCGGGAGAGGCCGGCCCTTCGCCGTCGGCAGTTCTTCGACGGCACGCCGATCGCCCCCGGGAGCACCCTGCGCGACGTGCATTGGCTCTCGCCCTGCGGCGCGGAGATGAATTCCGACGCCTGGGCCGACGAGAGCCGTCGCGCCTTCGGGATGCAGATCGGCAACGACCTCGATCACGGCCGCATCCTGATCCTGATCAATGCCGATCCCGAGCCCTGCGACTTCCGCCTCGCCGCGGTGATCGGCGGGCCGTGGCAGACGGTCCTCGACACCACCGCCGCGACCGGCGCGGTCGCACCGGACGCCGCCGCGCACGCGGCGGAGGCGATCGTGCCGCTGCCCGGCCGCGCGGTCCTGGTGCTGGCCGAGGCCGATGCCCGACCCGCGCGAGCGTCGGGCCGCTTCGTCAGCGCCTGAGCGGCCGCCGAAACCGAATCGCAACGCTTTGCAAACCATCCTGCCGCCCGGGCGAGACGCGGGTGGAAGCGGCATGGGCGGGCAGGACCGGGGCGGGCAGAACCGGGAGATCGCCGCCGACGCGGCGGCGGCCACGATCGACGTCTCGATCGTGATGCCGTGCCTCGACGAGGTGCGTGCCCTGCCGACCGCGATCGCCAGCGCGCGCGCCGCCCTCGAGACCCTCGCCGCCAAAGGCTTGGCCGGGGAGATCGTCATCGCCGACAACGGCAGCACAGACGGCAGCCAAGCTTTGGCCGAAAGCCTCGACGCGCGGGTGGTGCCGGTCGCGGAGCGCGGCTACGGCGCGGCCCTCGCCGGCGGCTTCCAGGCGGCGCGCGGGCGCTACCTGGTGATGGGCGACGCCGACGGCTCCTACGAATTCCGCGACTCCGTCGCGATGGTCGAGGCTCTGCAGGGAGGCGCCGACCTGTGCATGGGCTCGCGCTTCCGCGGCGGGATCGCGCCCGGCGCGATGCCGTGGAAGAACCGCTACATCGGCAACCCGGTGCTCACCAGCATCCTTAACCTGCTGTTCCGCACCGGCGTCGACGACGCGCATTGCGGCCTGCGGGCGCTGACCAAGGGCTGCGTCAAGCGTTTGGCGCTGCGCGGCAGCGGCATGGAGTTCGCCAGCGAGATGGTGATCAAAGCGGCGCTGAAGGGCGAGCGCATCGCCGAGGTGCCGGCCACGCTCTCGCGCGACGTGCGCGGCCGCCCGCCGCACCTGCGCCCCTGGCGCGACGGCTGGCGCCACCTGCGCTACCTGCTGATGCTGAGCCCGACCTGGGCGTTCGCGGTCCCGGCAGGCGTGATGGGCGGTGCGGGCCTGCTCATCCTGCTGGCCGCTGGGATCAGCCTGTTCGTCGCGGAGCCGACCCAGATCCTGTTCGGCAACTATTGGGTCATCCTCGCCGGCGCCCTCGTCGGCCTCGGCCATAGCACGGCGCTGCTGGCCGCGGCGACGCACTTGTACGGGGTGCGCGCCGGGTATCGCCGGCCAGCGGCTTCGCTCGTTCGGTGGTCGCGCTGGGTGTCCCTCGAGACGATGCTCGCCGGGGGCACCGCCTGCTTCGCTGCGGGGCTGGCAGTCCTTCTTGGCGTCGTCGGCTATTGGTCACA
Source organism: Methylobacterium sp. WL6 (assembly GCF_008040095.1). NCBI lineage: Bacteria > Pseudomonadati > Pseudomonadota > Alphaproteobacteria > Hyphomicrobiales > Methylobacteriaceae > Methylobacterium > Methylobacterium sp. WL6. Next base: position 51,153 of record NZ_VRVH01000007.1, read on the forward strand.
CAACGGCTACGGCCCAATCGGAACGATGCTGCCCGCCGTTGTCGGCACCTCGCTGCTGGTCGTCGGAACGCAGACCGGGCTCGGTGGCTTCCTCCTCGCCGTCATTGGTGGCAACGAGGCGGCGTTTCTCGCTCGTGACAAGTCTTCCAACTTGATCGAAGGCGCCTCGAACGAGGTTGATCCCGATCGGATCGGCAAGCGTAGCTTGCGCCGTGCGGCTTAGGCGCGTGGCGACCGCTCAGACAAAGCGGCACGTGTGCCTCGTCTACGATTGCCTCTACCCGCACACGATCGGCGGCGCCGAGCGCTGGTACCGCAATCTCGGCGACGCTCTGGCGGCGGCGGGGCACCGCGTCACCTATCTCACGCTGCGTCAATGGCCCGAGGGGGAGACTGCGCAGGTCCCGAACGTGGACGTCGTTGCGGTCGGCCCGCGGATGGCCCTCTACGGGGCCGGAGGCAACCGCAGGGTATTGCCGCCTATCGTCTTCGGCCTCGGCGTTTTATGGCATCTGCTCCGCCACGGGCGACGCTACGACGCGATCCATACCGCGTCTTTCCCGTATTTCTCCTTACTCGCCATCGGCCTCCTGCAGCCGATCCATCATTATCGCGTATCGGTGGATTGGTTCGAATTCTGGTCGTTCTCCTATTGGACGCGCTACCTCGGCCGGCTGGGCGGTCGCATCGGGTGGCTCGTTCAGGGACTCTGCCTGCGCTTGCCCCAGAATGCCTTCTGCTTCTCCATCCTCGTCGCGCGACGCCTGACGGCGCAGGGGCTGCGGGCTCGGCCGGAGATCCTTCGTGGGCTCTGCGCGCAGTTGCCGACGTCTCGGGAGCCGTCCCGCGCGGATCCCATCGTCCTGTTCGCTGGCCGCCATATTCCTGAGAAGCGGGCTGCCGCGATCGTCCCGGCGCTCGCCCTGGCCGTCGCGAAGCGGCCGGACCTGCGTGCCCTCATCCTCGGCGACGGACCGGCACGGGGCGAGGTGCTCGACGCTGTCGATCGGGAGGGTCTCGGGGATCGCATCGACGTGCCGGGCTTCGTGTCCGCCGAGACGATGACCGAACATCTCGCGCGCGCGCTCTGCCTCATTCATCCGTCCGAGCGGGAGGGATACGGCCTCGTAGTGGTCGAGGCAGCCGCCCTCGGCACGCCGAGCATCCTCGTCCGGGGAGCGGACAACGCTGCGACGGAACTGGTGGAGGATGGCGTCAACGGGTTCGTCGCCGATAGCGCATCGCCCGAAGCCTTGGCCGAGGCGATCCTGCGCGTCGCGGCGGCCGGTCATACGCTTCGCTTGTCAACGGCCGCCTGGTTCGGGTGCCACGCGTCCAGCCTGTCGCTGGCATCGTCCCTCGATCGGGTGGTCGCTTCCTACCGTGCGGACCCGGCCGGGTAGATCCGACCTGTCATGCCCGCGTTCCGAAGACGAGAAGGCATGCCGCTGCATCGGGAGCGAGCGGCTGGTCACGCGGCGGCGCGAGATCGATGCCGAAGGCGGCAATATTGCCGAGGAGGCTCGCGATCGGGGCCGGCCACTGGCGGGGTCGTGTCGGGTCACGCAGTCCAAGGTCGCGCTGGATCTCGATCGGCCGGCTACGTTCGCCCAGAATCGTATAGAGCAGGCCACCGGTCATCCGCGACAGGTTCTCCCAGCGTCGGACCTGCCGGCCCTCGAGATACGTCTCGCAAGCTTCCACATCGAGGCCGTGGGCCGAGCACGTTTTCGTCCAAGCCGGCCCATCGAGATAATTTCGGTGCGCGATCCGCCGGTCGAGGGTCGCCAGATAGGTTTCGCGATCCGCACCGGGAAGCACGCTCCCGGCGAGAAGGTCGCGAAAGGCCGGAGCCGGCACCGTGAACAAGAAGCGTCCCTTGGGTTTCAGGACACGCGCGATCTCGGCCAAGGCTGCATCGAGGTCGTCGACGTGTTCCAGCACCGAGTTCGAGAGGGCGAAGTCAAGGCTGCCGTCCGGCTCCGGAACCGATCCGTCAGGGCTGTGGTGCAGTCGTTCGTAGAACGGGAATCGCCGTGCGGCGGCGATCTCCAGCGGATCGATATCGATGCCGATCAGGGGCCGCGAGCCGGCATGTCGAAGCAAGATGTCCGTCAGAATGCCGTCGCCGCATCCGAAGTCCAGGCCTGTCCCCTCGGGCAGGCCGTGCCGAACAAGGGCGCCGATCTCGATCGCACGCCAGAACGCGGTCGCCGGCTGTGCGGGGTAGGCCGCCATGAAGTCGCGAAGGAGCGTGCGTTCGGTCACGGGATGGGCAACTCCGAAGGGAACCGGAAATTAGGTCGCCTTGGTTAACGATACCGCCCGAAACGGCGTAAGGGGCTTTCCCGGGGGGCCGTCGCCTTGACGACCGGCGGCACTCGGAACGCGAGCCGGCGCCTGCCTCGCGCCTTTAGGGGACGGGCACGGCAGCCACCGAGCAGGGTATGGCCGGGACCGCGGGCGCCGTAAGTTCCTGCGCGAGGGCGATGCCGAACCGAGCGCCTTCGGTCTGTCCGAACAGCGCGATCGTCCGAGTGGCGCAGAGTTCGGCGAGCTTCTCCGTCGACAGCCGGCGCAGGAGAAACACGGTCGGGCGTTCACGCAGGTACGGGTCGTTGCGGACGAGATCCATGCCGTAGACGAGGTTCGCATCGTCGACGAGGACGATGTCGGCCGGCGACCGGGCGATGGCCTCGACGGCTTTCGCATAGGGTGCGGCGAAGCGGTTCGCTTCGAGGGCGCGGCCGGGCACCAGGATCAGCACGGCAGCGATCCAGCCGAGGCCGAGGATGGCGGCGGCCACGCTTCGCCGGTGCGGGGCCGGTGTCCCGGTGATGCGGATCCACCCGTGGGCCGCGAGCAGGCTCGCATTGCCGATCAGCCCGTGGAGGTAGCGGTAGCCCCATCCGTGCCCCTGGTAGGGAAGCAGGACGAACATCGCTCCGACCGTGATGAAGAGGCCCGCCGCGAGCGGGCGGGCGAGACCTTCGCCGCGACGGATCGCCGGCCAGGCCAAAGCGGTCAGCGGCAGGAGGAGCGGGCTCTGCCATGCGGCGAAGCGGACGACGTTCATCGCCATGGTCTCCAGGCCGCGCCACTCGAAATCCTGCAGCAGCATGGCGACGCGCTCGACCATGAAGCCGCCGCCGACCGCCTCGCCCTGCCCGGCGTAGCCCGTCGCGACCAGGAGGCCGTGCCAGTACAGCGTCCAGAAGGCCCCGATGGCGGCATAGGCGGCGAGATAGAGGGCGGCGAGGCGCCAGCGCCGGCCGGTGATGAGCCCGACCAGGAACGGCAGCGCGAAGAGCGGATGGAAGATCACCTGATGCAGGCCGCAGGCGAGGAATCCGGTCGCGATCGCGCCGCCATGCCCGAGGCGTCCGCCGCGCAGGAAGAGCTGCAGCCAGACGAGGTTGAGCGCCAGATGCGCGGTCATCGCGTAGGGCGTCATTGCCGCTATGAGCACCTGCGGGCTCGTGGCCAGCATCAAGACCGCGACGAGGGCGGCGTCCGGCCGATCGGGCCACAGGCGGCGTGCGATCCCGGCGAGCGCGAGAACGGCGACCGCGAGGAGAACCGGGCCGGTGAGCGTCGGCGATGCGAACAGGGCGAAGGCAGCGCGGAAAACCGCGTTGACCGGCAGGTAGGCGGAGACCCAGGCCGCATCGTTCGGCACCGGCAGCACGAAGCTCGTCGCCAGCGCCGGCACGCTGTGCCGCCATTCAGGCGCGATCGGCGCGATCGGGTGCCCGGCGAGGAACACCGTCGCATCGAAGTCGGCCATCACCTCGTCGTAGGACAACGGAACGCCGTGGAACACGACGAACGTTCCGATTAGCGTGACGAGCACGACGAGGAACGCGACGATCCCGATGCTGCGTGCCGGCGCCTGCGCGAGGCGCACCCAGCGCCCGAGGCCTTCCGGGATCGTGACGGTCGCCCCCAGCGCGAGGATGACGGCGATGCCGGTGAGCCACAACGCGTCGGTGACGAAAAAGTAGCTGGTGATCGTCGGCGGGAGCGCGAGAACCTGCGGCAGGCCGAGCGCGGCCGCCAGCATCACGGCCGTACAAGCGAGGAGGGTGCGCCGAAGCGGGTCCGAGCCCGCGATCCGGTCGCGCAGCGACGTCGACGGCGCTTGCGCTGGTTTCACGTCCCGACCTCAATTCCTCGTCGCCGCATCAGGATCGCAGGCGAGGCTTGCGATCCCGTGAAGCGGCGTCGGCCGGCGCGGTCGGCGGCGGGAGCGTGTCAGTGATCGTGGCTGCAGCCGGGGCCGTGCACGTGGGGCGCGTGATCGTGCGCGTGGTGATCGTGGCCACGATCGTCCGCGTGCGTGTGGTCGTGGCCATGGTCGTGATCGGCGTGCGCCGCGTGCGCGTGATGATCGTGGGAATGGTCGTGGCCGCAGGTGCTGTGGTCGTGCGCCATGCGCTCGGGCCGGAAGGCGCGGTCGACCGGGCTCGCGGTGCAGCCCTGGCCGCGGACGAGCTCGGCCGTGGCCGGCGAGGCCGGGACGTGGAGCACGTCGGCGCCGATCTCGGCCGGGACGTGATTGCCGCCGAGCTGCCAGGCGAGGCGGATCAGGCGGGCCGGATTCTCGGCGCGGATCTCCAGCAGCGCCTCCGGGGCGGCCTTAACCGCGACCAGGCGGCCGTCGTCGAGGCGCAGGGCGTCGCCGTCCTCCAGCCCAGCGGCCTTGGTCAGGGCGAGATCGATGTGCAGGCCGCCGGCGCTGTGGAGGTGCCCCTGCTGCGCCTGGCGCCCGGCGTGATCGAGGCTGATCGTGTCGACGACCGCGTCGGGGCGGACAGCGGCCTTGCGGACGATCGTGGTGGCTCTCGGCATGGCACCCTCTCTCAGGCGGTGATCGGAACGTAGGAGGCTCGGGCCTCGCGGAACCCGCATCCGCAAGCTCTTACCCCGCACGATGCGCCGTGCCGAGGCCCATTCGCGCGCGGCCGGCCACGGGAACCGCGGCGCGGCGGGTCATCGCGGTCGTCGGCGCGAGGCCGGGCCGAGCCCGGCTTTCCGGCGCCCGTCGCCGATCTCGACGGAACCTTGGCCGTGGCAAGTGCATTTCATGGCCGATAAGGCTAAGCTCGGACCGCACCATCACCACGGCGAAATGCCGGACCGGATGCACAAGGGAGTCACGGACTCATGAAGAAGCTCATCGCCGTCGCCCTCGCAGGCACCCTCGCCCTCTCGGTCGGCGCCTGCAACACGCCGCAGGACCGCGCCCTCGGCGGCGCCGGTCTCGGAGCCCTCGCCGGTGCCGCGA
>NZ_VRVH01000080.1:0-17289 GCF_008040095.1 Methylobacterium sp. WL6
CGCCATCACGCCGACCGCGACCAGCCGCAGCAGGCCGAAGGCGAGGCCGGCGGCGGCGATGAAGATCAGCGCCACGCGCCGGTCGAAGGCGGTGCCGACGGCGAGCCCCACCAGGGCGGCGAGCGCCAGCGCCAGGATCGCCCGGTAGCGCGGGCGGATGCCGCTGGCGGCTGGGTCGACGGTGTCGCGAAACAGCCCCGAGACCGGAACGTCGTGGGCGCGCCCCAGGGGCGTGATCGCGAAGGCCAGGGCCGTGAGGAGCCCGTAGGCCGCCGCCTGGAGCAGCTCGAGGGGCGCCAGCGTCGGGTTCAGCGGCAGGGGCAGGCTGTCTTGGAACAGCGCGTCGAGGGCGAAGGGCAGCGCGGCGCCCACAGTGAGCCCGATCGCCGTGCCGAGCCCGGCGATCAGCATCACCTGCGTCAGGTACAGGGCGACGACCTTCGAGCCCGGCGCACCGACGCTCTTCAGGGTCGCGATCGAGGGGCGCTTGCGCTCGACGAAGGCGTTGACGGCGTTGGCGACGCCGACCCCGCCGACGATCAGCGCGGTGAGGCCGACCAGCGTCAGGAACTGGGTGAATCGCTCGATGCTCTTGGAGAACCGCGGGTCGGCGTTGGTGCGCGCCCGCATCTCCCAGCCGGCCTGCGGGGCGGCCGTTGCGATCCGGGCGGCGGCGGCGTCGAGGCCCGCATCGTCGGCGCCGGGCAGCAGCAGCCGGTAGCTCCAGCGGTTGAGGCTTCCCGGCTGGACCAGGCCGGTGCGGCGCAGCGCACCCTGCGACACGATCAGCCGCGGCCCGAAGCCGATGCCGCCGGCGATCTTGTCGGGCTCCGAGACGAGGGTCGCGCGGATGGCGAAGGGCCGGCCGGCGAGCGTGATCCGGTCGCCGACCTTGAGGTCGAGGCGGGTCAGCAGCGCCGGGTCGGCGAGCGCGCCGTCGATCCCGTCACGCTCGGCCAGCAGGTCGGCGAGGGGCGCCTGCGGCTCGGTGACGAGCTCTCCGGCGGTCGGGTAGCCGGCATCGACCGCCTTCAGCTCGACCAGCGCCGCGCCCTCGCCCGCCACCGCCATGGCGCGGAGCGAGGCGACCACGTCGACACGCCCCTGCGCGTCGAGCACCGCGCGCTCCGGCTCCGTCGCCTCGCGGTTGATCAGGCTGTAGCTGAGGTCGCCGCCGAGGATGCGCTTGCCCTCGCGGCCGAGCCCGTCCGACAGCGAGCGCGAGATCGAGGCGACCCCGGCGATCGCCGCGACGCCGAGCGCGATGCAGGCGAGGAACACGGCGAAGCCGCGCAAGCCCCCGCGGAGCTCGCGCAGCGCGAGGCGCAGGGTCAGCGGCAGGCGCGAGGCGGGCGTCGGCCGGGGTTGGGAGAGGGTGCCGTGCATCAGGCCGCCACCGGCTCCTCGATCCGCCCCGAGCGCAGGCGCACCGTACGATCGCAGAGGCGGGCGAGCCCCGGATCGTGGGTGACGAGGACGAGCGTCGCGCCGCGGTCGCGCTTCAGCGCGAACAGCAGGTCGACGATCTGGCGGCCGGTCGCCTCGTCGAGATTGCCCGTCGGCTCGTCGGCGACCAGGATCGCCGGGTCCGGTGCCACGGCGCGGGCGATGGCGACGCGCTGCTGCTCGCCGCCCGAGAGCTGAGCCGGGTAGTGGTGCAGCCGGTGGCCGAGGCCGACGGCTTCGAGCTCCCGCCGGGCGCGGGCATGGGCGTCCGGCTTGTCGGCCAGCTCCAGCGGCAGGGCGACGTTCTCCAGGGCGGTCATCGTCGGGACGAGGTGGAAGGCCTGGAACACGATGCCGATCCGCCGGCCGCGGAAGCGCGCGAGCGCGTCCTCGTCGAGGGCGCCGAGGTCGGTGTCCTCGATCCGGATCGCGCCGGCATCGGGCCGCTCGAGGCCCGCCATCACCATCAGCAGGGTCGACTTGCCGGAGCCCGACGGCCCGACGAGGCCGACCGCCTCGCCGCGGCCGACGTCGAGCGAGATGCCGCGCAGCACATGGACGCGGGCGGCCCCCCGCCCGAGGCTGAGGTCGATGCCAGAGAGAGCGATGGCTGGCGTCCCGAACGCGGACATGGCAGGCGAGGTCTTGCCGGAAGAGGGGTTGTCGGCGGTCACGGTCGAGCCGATCTGTGGCGGATGGCGAACATGCGGGACGGAGATCACGGTTGGCGGACGAACGTTCGGTGCGCTCCGGCACGACCCGTGCCGGGCGATGCGCGCGGGCCCGATATGGCGAGCGCGACGGAGCCACGCCATGATGGCCGGCGCAGGGCGGCGCTGATGGCGCTCTTTGCCGCAGCGGGGCTGGTCCTGTCGATGGCGGGCCTCGCGCCGGCCAAGGCGGATCCGAAGCCCGAATCGAAGCCGATCCGGCTCGTCGCGCTCGGCGACAGCCTCACCGCGGGCTACCGCCTTCCGGCGAGCTCCGCCTTCCCGGCGGTGCTGGAGCGGGCGCTCGCGGCGAAAGGCCGGACGGTGACGGTCGCCAATGCCGGCGTCTCGGGCGAGACCGCCACCAACGGCCTCGACCGGGTCGACTGGTCGGTGCCCGACGGCACCGACGGGGTGATCCTGGAGCTCGGCGCCAACGACATGCTGCGCGGCACCGATCCCGCCGTGACGCGGAAGGCGCTGGAGGCGATCGTGACGCGGCTGAAGGCGCGCGGCATCCCGGTGCTGCTCGCCGGCATGCGGGCCTCGACCAACCTCGGGCCCGACTACGTCGCGCGCTTCGACGCGATCTACCCGGATCTCGCCCGGACCTACGACCTCGTGCTGTACCCGTTCTTCATGGCCGGCATGGTCGGCGACCGCGCCTACACCCTCGACGACGGGCTCCACCCGAACGCCAAGGGCGTCGACGTGATCGTGGCCGGCATCCTGCCCTTGGTCGAGACCTTCCTCGGGCGGCTCCCGGCCGGGGCTCGTTAGCGATGCCGCGCCTGTTCACGGCGCTCGGCCTCCCGCCTGAGATCGCCGCCGGGCTGGCGCCGTTCCGCGGCGGCCTGCAGGGCGCACGCTGGATCGAGCCGTCGGATCACCACGTCACCCTGCGCTTCCTCGGCAACGTGCCGGTCGCGCTTGCCGAGGACGCGGTCGAGGCGCTGTCGGAGATGCGGGCGCGGCCGGCGCTCGAGGTGGTGCTGGACGGCCTCTCGGTGTTCGGCGGCGACAAGCCGCGCGCGCTGCTCGCCAGCGTCGCCGCCAACGCCGATCTGATGGACCTCCAGGCCGAGCAGGAGCGCCTGATCCGCCGGGCGGGCGCCGAGCCGGAACGGCGCAGGTTCGTGCCGCACGTGACGCTGGCGCGCCTGCGCCGCGAGGCCACGCCCGAGGCGGTGGCGATGTACCTGTCGCAGGCGCCGATCTTCACGCCGCTGCGCTTTTCCGCGACGCAGGTGGTGCTGTACTCGGCGCGCGACTCGACCGGGGGCGGGCCCTATGTCGCGGAGGCGGCGTTTCCGTTCGCCTGAGCGGGGTCCTACAACCGCCGCAGCGCGACGCTCTCGATGCGGTGGCTCGCGCCCTTGGCCAGGATCAGGCTGGCGCGCTGGCGGGTCGGCAGGATGTTGTCGCGCAGGTTCGGCAGGTTGATCGTCGTCCACAGCCGGTCGGCGATGGCGAGCGCTTCCGATTCGGGCACCTCGGCGTACTTGCGGAAATACGAGCGGGGGTCGCGGAACGCGGTCTGCCGCAGGCGCATGAAGCGCATCACGTACCAGCGGTGCAGATCGTCCTCGTGCCCGTCGAGGTAGATCGAGAAGTCGAAGAAGTCGGAGACGAACGGAATCGCGGTGCCGTCGCGCGGTAGGCGGGCCGGCTGCAGCACGTTCAGGCCCTCGACGATCAGGATGTCGGGGCTCTCGACCACCCGCTCCTCGCCGTCCACCCGGTCGTAGACGAGGTGCGAGTAGAGCGGAGCGGTGACGCGCTTCCGGCCCGATTTCACGTCGTGCAGGAACTGCAGCAGGGCGGCGGTGTCGTAGCTCTCGGGAAATCCCTTCCGGTCCATGATGCCCTGCGCGGCGAGCGCGGCGTTCGGCAGCAGGAACCCGTCGGTGGTGACGAGGTCGACCTTCGGGGTGTTCGGCCAGCGCGCGAGCAGCGCGGCGAGCACGCGGGCCGTGGTCGACTTGCCCACCGCCACCGATCCGGCGAGCCCGATGATGTAGGGCGCCTTGGTCTCGCGCTCGGCCATCAGGAAGCGCTGGGTCGCCTTGAACAGGCCCTGGCTCGCCGCGACGTAGAGCGCGAGCAGCCGCGACAGCGGCAGGTAGATCGCGACCACCTCCTCCACCGAGATCGGGTCGTTCAGCGATTGCAGGCGCTCGATGTCCTCCTGCGTCAGCGTCAGCGGCGTGTCGGCGCGCAGCTGCGCCCAGGATTCGCGGCTGAACAGGCGGTAGGGCGACAGCCGCTCCGACCCGTCGCCGGTGACCGGGTTCTGCCCCGTCACCGGGGTCTGGCCGGCGGCGAGCGCGGCCGCCTTCATGCCGGCGGCCTCGACGCCTTCTCGGCGATGCCGCTCTGCGCCGTGCGGCGCTCCAGCTCCGCCATCACCGCGGAGAGCTCGACGCCGCCGGCGCGCAGCAGCACCACGAGGTGGTAGAGCACGTCCGCCGCCTCGTTGGTCAGCCCGGTCTTGTCGCCCTGCACCGCGGCGATGGCGGCCTCCACCGCCTCCTCGCCGAGCTTCTTGGCGGCCTTGGCCGGGCCGCCCGCGAGCAGCTTGGCCGTGTACGATTGGTCGGGCGCGGTGCCGGCGCGGCTCGCCACCAGGCGGGCGAGGTCGTCGAGGGTGTAGGCGGACATAGAGGACCCGTGCGGCAGGGTTCGGAAACGACGATGCCGTCGCCGGAACCTGCGTCAACGGCGGGCGCCGGGCAAGACGGGAGCCGGCACAGCAGCGCCTCGCCACCCGCATTTGCGCGACGGGCGGGTGGAATTGTCGGAAAAATGGTGCCGGATCCGGCCGCGGCCCCCGGCGTCTTCCCGATCTCGGGTCAGGCGTCCAGCCGCATCGCGAGGCCGGCCGCCGCCATGTGCGCCTTGGCCTCGGCGACGCTGGCTTCCCCGAAATGGAAGATCGAGGCCGCGAGCACCGCGCTGGCATGGCCTTCGGCGACGCCGGCCACGAGGTCGTCGAGCCCGCCGACGCCGCCCGAGGCGATCACCGGCACGGTCACCGCGTCGGCGACGGCGCGGATCAGCGCGAGGTCGTAGCCCGAGCGCGTCCCGTCCCGGTCCATGGAGGTGACGAGCAATTCGCCCGCTCCCTTGGCCGCCACCGTGCGGGCGAAGGCGATCGCGTCGAGGCCGGTGGGGGTGCGGCCGCCATGGGTGAAGATCTGCCACGCGTCCGGCTCGCCCGGCGCGGAGGTGCGCTTGGCGTCGATCGCCACCACGACGCATTGCGCGCCGAACTTCTCGGCGGCCCGAGCGACGAGGTCGGGATCGTTCACGGCCGCGGTGTTGATCGCGACCTTGTCGGCGCCGGCGAGCAGCAGCGCGCGCACGTCCGCCACCGCGCGCACGCCGCCGCCGACGGTGAGCGGCATGAAGCAGGCCTCCGCCGTGCGGCTCACCACGTCGAGCAGGGTGCCGCGCGCCTCGTGGCTCGCGGTGATGTCGAGGAAGCAGAGCTCGTCGGCCCCGGCCGCGTCGTAGGCCTTGGCCGCCTCGACCGGATCGCCCGCGTCGCGCAGCTCGAGGAACTTCACGCCCTTGACGACGCGGCCGTCCTTGACGTCGAGGCAGGGGATGATGCGGGTCTTGAGCACGCTGGGAGCCTTCAGGCGGTCGTGTCGTCGGGGTCGATCGCGAAGGGACGCGTGAGCATCTCGTCGTGGGTGTAGGGGCAGGTCTCGGGAAAGGTCTTCAGCGGAAGGCCGGTCTCGTCAGCCGCTTCGAGACGGGCGCGGCGGTAGGCGCGTTCCATCGCTTCCACCCGACGGCTCTTCAGGCCGGGACTGTCCGCCAGCTCGTCGGCCGCAGCCACCCGATGCGTCGCGATCGAGATCACCCAGCTTCGCGTCCGTCGCGATGGCTGGTGATCCCACTTGAGCATATGCAGCAGGACGATGCGCCACGCGCCGACGAGGCTGCTGAACTGGCTGCGACCCAAGCTCTCGATCTCCTCGGCGAGGTTCTCCCGATCGAGGCCGGTCAGGTCGCCCGCCCGGAGGCGTGCCCCCTGCTCCTGCGTCCAGGTGTAGAAGTCGTCCGCGTAGGCCGTCCCGGTCTCGGCCGGTCGCGCCGCCTTCGCCGAAGCCGTCATCGCCGCCTCCCGGCAAACCCTTGACCGGGCGAGCCTATCACGAAGTGCCGCCTCCGCGCGCCGCCCTGATCGCGAACAGCGCTGCGCGCGGGTCGATGCGGCCGTCGTAGAGGGCGCGCCCCGTGATCGCACCGGCCAGCATCGCGCAGTCGGGCTCGAGCAGGCGGTGCACGTCCTCGATCGAGGCGAGGCCGCCCGACGCGATCACCGGGATGCTCACGGCTTCGGCGAGCGCCACCGTCATCTCGATGTTGAGGCCCTTCAGGATGCCGTCGCGGGCGATGTCGGTGTAGATGATCGCCGAGACGCCGGCATCCTCGAACCGGCGGCCGAGGTCCTCGGCGGTCATGCTCGAGGTCTCGGCCCAGCCCGCCACCGCGACGCGCCCGTCCTTGGCGTCGATGCCCACCGCGATCCTGCCGGGATGGCGCCGCGCCGCCTCGTGGACGAAGGCCGGGTCGCGCACGGCCGCCGTGCCGATGATTACCCGTGCGACGCCCTTCTCGAGCCAGCCCTCCAGCGTGCGCATCTCGCGGATGCCGCCCCCGAGCTGCACCGGGATGTCGACCTGGGCGAGGATCGCGTCGACGGCGGCCGCGTTCATCGGCGCCCCGGCGAAGGCACCGTCGAGGTCGACCACGTGGAGCCAGGAGAAGCCCTGCTCGGCGAAGGCCCGGGCCTGCGCCGCCGGGTCGTCGTTGAACACCACGGCCTGGGCCATGTCGCCCTGCACGAGGCGGACGCAGTGTCCTTCCTTGAGATCGATGGCCGGATACAGGATCACGCGGACGCTCGTTTCTTCTGGTCGTTCGACGGAGGGCGCGGCGGTTACGGCCGCCAGCGCAGAAAGTTCGCAAGCAGGGCCAGCCCGAGATGCTGGCTCTTCTCCGGGTGGAACTGGGTGCCGGCGAGGTTGTCGCGCGCCACCATCGCGGTGACGGGACCGCCGTAGGCCGCCTCGGCGACGACCTCGTCCGGGCGATCCGCCTTCAGGGCGAAGCTGTGCACGAAGTAGGCGTGCAGCCCGTCCGGCCCGGTGCGGATGCCGTCGAGCAGCGGATGGTCGCGGGACGGCGTCAGGGTGTTCCAGCCCATGTGCGGGATCTTGAGCGTGGGGTCGGACGGCCGGATCGGGCCGACGTCGCCGGAGATCCAGCCGAGGCCTTCCGTGGTCTCGTATTCGAGGCCGCGCGTTCCCATCAGCTGCATGCCGACGCAGATGCCGAGGAAGGGACGCCCCGACCCGATGGCGGCATCGGTCATCGCCGCCACGAGGCCGGGGACGGCGTCGAGCCCGCGGCGGCAATCGGCGTAGGCGCCGACCCCGGGGAGCACGATCCGGTCGGCGCGCGCGACCGCGTCCGGATCGCCGGTGACGACGATGCGGGTCTCCGGCAGCCCGGCCTCGCGGGCCGCCCGCTCGAAGGCCTTGGCCGCCGAGTGCAGGTTGCCCGACCCGTAATCGATGATCGCGACGGTCTCGGCGCTCACGGTCGTTGTTCCTCGAAGACGCTCACCGGCCGCCCTGCGCGGGAAACAGGCCGATCACAGGCTCGGCCGCGCGGTTGCCCGCGAACGCGGTCGAGGCCCGGACGGTCGGCGCGGGGGCGGGGTCGAGCCAGCGCGTCATCGCCTTGGCTTCGGCCTCGTCGGCGTTGAAGGCCACCACCGCGTCGCGCGCCGGCCGGCCGTTGCGGGCGAGCGTCCAGCGCCGGAGCGAGGACGCCTCGAGCCCGATCAGCACCAGGACCAGCAGCGTGATCGCGGTGCCGGCGGCGGGCGACAGGCCGAGGCCGTAGCCGACGAGCGCGGTGGCGCCCAGCCCGGCCAGCACCAGCAGGGCTGCGAGCCAGAGGCGGTGATAGAGGAACCACAGCACCGAGAAGGCGAAGGCCGCCCACGAGAACCCGTCCGGCACCAGCTGCGCCCGGTCGAGGTCGTGCGCCTCGCCGGAGCGGGCCTCGTGCGGCAGATGGAGCGTGTAGCTGCGCATCCTCATGGCGACCCCTTCCCTTTCCTGTCGGCCGAACGCCGGAGGCGGCTGCGCGAGCCCGCCGCGACGGCCGTCCGCGATCCTCGCCTAGAGCGAACCCTTGGTCGAGGGAACGCGTCCCTCCTCGCGGGGATCGACCGCGACGGCCTTCCGCAAGGCGCGGGCCAGCCCCTTGAAGCAGCTCTCGGCGATGTGATGGGCGTTGTCGCCGTAGAGCGTCTCGACGTGGAGCGTGATGCCGGCGTTCATGGCGAAGGCCTGGAACCACTCGCGCACCAGCTCGGTGTCGAAGGCACCGATCTTCTCGACGCGGAAGGCGGTGCGGAACACCAGGAACGGCCTGCCCGAGATGTCGATCGCGACCCGGCTCAACGTCTCGTCCATCGGCATGTGGATGTCGGCGTAGCGGGCGATGCCGCGCTTGTCGCCGAGCGCCTTCGCGAAGGCCTGGCCGAGCGCGATGCCGCAATCCTCCACCGTGTGGTGCTGGTCGACGTGCAGGTCGCCGGTCACCCGCGCCTCGACGTCGAACAGGCCGTGCCGGGCGAACAGCTCGAGCATGTGGTCGAGGAAGCCGACCCCGGTGGCGATCCCGGCCTTGCCGGTGCCGTCGAGGTCGATCGAGACCGACACGTCGGTCTCCGCCGTCTTCCGGCTGATGCTGGCGCTGCGCATGGTCTTCGTGGGTGTTCGTTCGCCGGGCCGATGCGGCCGGCTTTCGTGCGTTCTAGTGCGGAAGCCGTCGCCGGGGGAAGGGCTCGGCTCAATCCTTGAGCACGCGCCCCGCCACCGCGTCGAGCTTGGCCAGCAGGTCCGGGTCGCGGTGGGACGGCGCTGTCATGATCGCGCCGTCGAGCGCCCGGTGCGAGCCGGCCGGGCAATCCTCGCGGGTCGCGGGCAGGTCGCGGGCGAGCCGCGCCACGAGGCGGGCGGCCTTGTCGGCGTTGGCCCGCGCCACCGCGACGACCGAGGCCACGTCGACCGCGTCGTGGCCTGGATGCCAGCAGTCGAAATCTGTGACCATCGCGATGGTGGCGTAGGTGATCTCGGCCTCGCGGGCGAGCTTGGCCTCGGGCATGTTGGTCATGCCGATCACGTCGAACCCTTGCGCCTTGTAGCTCTTCGATTCGGCGAGCGAGGAGAATTGCGGCCCCTCCATGCAGACGTAGGTGCCGCCGCGATGCACGGCGATCCCCTCCGCCTCCGCCGCGTTCGCGATGCGCTTCTGCAGGTTCGGGCCGACCGGGTGGGCGAGCGAGACGTGGGCAACGCAGCCGTTGCCGAAGAACGAGGACGCGCGCCCCACCGTCCGGTCGACGAACTGGTCGACGAGCACGAACAGGCCCGGATGCAGCTCGTTGCGGAACGAGCCGCAGGCCGACAGCGCGACGAGGTCGGTGACGCCGGCCCGCTTCAGCGCGTCGATGTTGGCGCGGTAGTCGATGCCGGACGGGGAGAGGCGGTGCCCGCGGCCGTGGCGGGCCAGGAACACCACCTTGGTGTCCCCGATGCGCCCGATCCGCAGGGCGTCGGACGGCTCGCCCCAGGGCGACGCCACCCGCTCCTCGCGCACGTCCTCGAGCCCCGGCAGGTCGTAGACCCCCGACCCGCCCATCACACCGAGCACCGCTGCCGTCATGTCGATCGTCCGTTGTCGAAGGTGGCGCGTAGGAGCCGCTGCGGGGCTCCCTCTCCATGGGGAGAGGGGTGGGGTGAGGGGCGTGACCTCTCCGGACGGCGCACGCCCCCCATCCTGTCCTTCTCCCCCCGGGGGAAGGGACCCGCGCAGGTCTCGGCGAGGTCGAGATCTCCGCGTCCCGCTATCACGAACTGCGCGCGCGGCAAAAATGCGAACGGGCCCCGCGAGGGGCCCGTTCGGTCGTCCGTGGATCGATCGGGCGTCAACCCGCCTTGTGCAGCTCGGGCTGGAGACCGTGGACCTCGCCGCCGACGTCGGCCCAGACCCGCTTCTTGACGTAGTACAGCAGCCCCGAGAGCAGGATCAGGAACAGAATCACCCGGAAGCCGAGCGCCTTGCGCGCCATCATGTGCGGCTCGGCGGCCCAGGCCATGAAGGCCGCCACGTCGCGGGTGTACTGGTCGACCGTCTCCGGCACGACCGGCTGGCCGGCCTCGTTCTTCGGGTAGGTCACCTGGCCGTCGCTGATCGGGTTCGGCATCGCGATCAGGTGGCCGGGATAGTACTTGTTGTAGTGCACGCCGTCCGGCACGTCGGTGCCCTTCGGGGGCTCCTCGTAGCCGTTCAGCACCGCGTGGATGTAGTCCACGCCCTGCTCGGAATAGCCGACGAAGGGCAGCGCGTCGGTGATGAACCACGGGAAGCCGCGCTCGAAGGTGCGGGCCTTGGCCAGCACCGAGAAGTCCGGCGGCGCCTTGCCGCCGTTGGCCGCCGCCGCCGCCTGGTCGTTCGGGAAGGGCGGCGGGAACTTGTCGGCCGGGCGGCCGGGTCGCTCGAACATCTCGCCGGCGTCGTTCGGGCCGTCCTTGACCTGGTAGGTCGCGGCGAGCGCCTTGACCTGGCTCTCCGAGAAGTCGGGACCGCCCTCCTCCGCGAGGTTGCGGAAGTCCACGAGCTTCATCGAGTGGCAGGCGGAGCAGACCTCCTTGTAGACCTGGAACCCGCGCTGGAGCTGCGCCTGGTCGAAGCGGCCGAACACGCCGGCGTAGCTCCACTGGAGGCGGGGCGGCTGGTTGCCGCCATGCGCGTCCTCGGCGGAGGCCGCCGAGGAGCCCAGCGGGGCGCCGAGGGAGAGCGCCAGCAGGGAGGCGGCGAGAAGGCTCGAGAGTTTCATCGTCGGTTCCGGTCCTGCCCTCAGCCCTTGGTCGTCGGCGCCGCGGCGGCGCCCGCCGGCAGCCCGGACCCGCTCACCTGCTTGCCCGGCCCGGTCACGCTCTCCAGGATCGACCCGGGCAGCGCCTTCGGCGTCTCGATCAGGCCGACGATCGGCATCACGAGGAGGAAGTGGGCGAAGTAGTAGAAGGTGCAGATCTGCGAGGCGATGACGTAGCCGCCTTCCGGCGGCTTGGCGCCGAGCCAGCCGAGGATGACCGTGACCGCCAGGAACAGCCAGAAGAACTGGCGGTAGATCGGCCGGTAGTTGCACGAGCGCACCCGCGAGGTGTCGAGCCACGGCGCAAGCGCGAGGATCAGCACCGCCGAGAACATCAGGATCACGCCGCCGAGCTTCGACGGCACCGCGCGCAGGATCGCGTAGAACGGCAGGAAGTACCATTCGGGCACGATGTGGGCCGGGGTCACGGCGGGGTTGGCCGGGACGTAGTTGTCGGCGTGGCCGAGATAGTTCGGCTGGTAGAAGATGAACCACGCGAACAGGATCATGAACACCACGGTGGCGAACACGTCCTTGATCGTGGCGTAGGGGGTGAAGGGCACCGCGTCCTTCGAGGACTTGATCGGGATGCCGGTCGGGTTGTTCTGGCCGGTGACGTGCAGCGCCCAGACGTGGAGCACCACGACGCCGGCGATCATCCACGGCAGCAGGTAGTGCAGCGAGAAGAAGCGGTTGATCGTCGGGTTGCCGACCGAGTATCCGCCCCAGAGCAGGCTCTGGATGGTGTCGCCGACCACGGGGATCGCCGCGAGGATGTTGGTGATGACGGTCGCCCCCCAGAAGCTCATCTGGCCCCAGGGCAGGGTGTAGCCGAGGAAGGCGGTGGCCATCATCAGGAGGTAGATGATCACGCCGAGGATGTAGAGCACCTCGCGCGGGGCCTTGTACGACCCGTAATACAGCGCCCGGAAGATGTGCACGTAGACCGCGACGAAGAACATCGACGCGCCGTTGGCGTGGGCGTAGCGCAGCAGCCAGCCGTAGTTCACGTCGCGCATGATGTGCTCGACGGAGTTGAACGCCTGGGTCGCCGAGGGCTCGTAGTGCATCGCGAGCCAGACGCCGGTGACGATCTGGATGCCGAGGAAGGCGATCAGGATCGCGCCGAAGGTCCAGAAGTAGTTCAGGTTGCGCGGCACCGGGAAGGCGACGAACGACGAGTGCACCAGCCCGACGATCGGCAGGCGGGCCTCGAACCACTTCGCGAGGCGGCTCTTGGGGACGTAGGCGTTGGCGTGAGCGCTCATGGGCGGTCCCTCGTGTCTCAGGCCGCGGCCTTGGCTTCCTCGCCGATGCGGATCTTCGCGTCGGTCTGGAAGGAATAGGGCGGGATCGGAAGGTTGATCGGGGCGGGGCCGCGGCGGACGCGGCCGACCGCGTCGAACTGCGAGCCGTGGCAGGGGCAGGCCCAGCCCTCGAAGTTGCCCTGGTGGCCGATCGGCACGCATCCGAGATGGGTGCAGTTGCCGTAGACCACGAGCCACTGGTCGTGGCCCTTCTTCACCCGCGTGCCGAAGGGAGCCGGATCGGAGAGCTGGCTCTCCGGGATCGCCTTCATGTCCGTCACCTCCTTCTCGGTGAGCTTGCGGACGAAGATCAGCTTGCCGCGCCAGAACACGTTGATGATCTGGCCGTCGGTGATCGGGGCGAGGTCGACGTCGATCGGCGCGCCGGCGGCGATGGTGGCGGCGTCCGGCGCCATCGAGGCGACGAAGGGCCAGGCGACGGCGCCGACGCCGACGGCGGCGCCCGCGCCGGTGGCCAGGTACAGGAAGTCGCGGCGGGTTCCGTCCGGGGCGGCGGTGCCGGTGGACGCGGCGGCGGAGGTGTTCGCCAAGGTCGTCAATCTCCCAGTGTGCCGTCGCCCGATCTCGTGGCGTCGGGCAGGTCGGCGGAGCGCTCCCGGGCGGATGGGAATCCGATCTCGCCCGCCGCGTCGGACCGCCCGTGCGGAGCGGACCAGAGCATCATCGTTCTAATCTGTGCAATGCGACCGCACGTCGCCCGAAGTCAAGCCAAGCTGTGCCGGAGGACGACACGGATCGGGTTTCCTATCGCGCGGGCGGCCCGGCGGGCCCGGGCCTGCGGTCCCGAAGCGCGGTCAGGCGGCGCCAGCGGGCGGTGAGCAGGATCGCGACGACGAACAGGCCGGCGCAGAAGCCGAGCCAGATCCCGTAGCCCTGCAGCCCCGCCCCCCAGGCGAGCGCCGCGCCGGCGGGCACGCCGATGCCCCAGTAGCCGCCGACGGCGATCAGCATCGGCACCTTCGTATCTTGCAGGCCGCGCAGCATCCCGAGGGCGACGGACTGGACCCCGTCGGCCACCGC
Organism: Methylobacterium sp. WL6; assembly: GCF_008040095.1. Classification (NCBI taxonomy): domain Bacteria; kingdom Pseudomonadati; phylum Pseudomonadota; class Alphaproteobacteria; order Hyphomicrobiales; family Methylobacteriaceae; genus Methylobacterium; species Methylobacterium sp. WL6. The sequence goes on from NZ_VRVH01000080.1 coordinate 13,476, forward strand.
GAACAGCGCCGCGAAGCCGAGGAAGCCGACCGCGTAGGGCATCACCGCGGCGTTGGCGGGTGCCTCGACGTCGAGGAACAGCCCGATCAGCAGGCGCGGCGCGCCGAGCTGGAGGCTGGCGCAGGCCGCCATGAAGCCGAAGCCGAGCGCCAGCGCGACGCGGCCGGCGAGCCGCACGCCCTGCGGGTCGTGCGCGCCGTGCCGCAGGCCGACGCGCACGGTGGCGCCCTGCGCGACCCCGTTCGGGACCATGAAGCAGAGCGCCGCGATCTGGATCGCCACCGCGTGCGCGGCGAGCTGGGCCGCGCCGAACAGCCCCATGCCGAGCACCGCCGCCTCGAACAGGCCGGCTTCCGCGAGCCCCGTCCCCGCCATCGGCAGGCCGAGGCGGAACAGGGCCGAGAGGCGCTTCGCATCGAAGCGCCAGACCCGGTGCAGCAGCCGGTACCGGCGCAGGCCGCGGTCGCGCAGGATCACCGCGACGAGCACGAGGAGGGTGAAGAACGCGGCGCAGGTGGTGGCGATGCCGACCCCGACCAGCCCCATGCCGAGGCGTCCGGGGCCCTCGAAGGCGAGCCAGACCGCGAGGCCGATATTGACCGGCAGCGCCATCAGGCTGGCGGCGAGCGGCCAGCTCGGGCGCTCCAGCGCCGCGAAGGTGCCGCGCAGCACCATGAACAGCAGGGCCGGCCACATCGCCCATTCCAGCGCGCGCATGTAGCGGCCGGCATCCTCGGCCAGCGCCGGCGGCTCGCCGATCGCTTCCAGCAGCGCCCGCGTGTGCCACAGCCCGAGCATCAGCGGGATCGCGACGAGGGTCGCGGCCCAGAACCCTGCCCGCACGAGGCGGCGCACGGCGTCCGAATCGGTGCGGTCGCGCCCGAGCGCCTCCGCGATCAGGGGCGCCACCGCCGAGGTCAGGCCGATGCCGCAGATGAACAGGATGAAGTACAGGCTGGTGGCCAGCGTCGCCGCCGCGAGCTCGGGCGCGCCCAGGCGGCCGAGCATCACCGTGTCGGCGGTGATCAGCCCGTGCTGGGCGAGGTTGGTGAGGACGAGGGGCGCGGCGAGCGCGAGGGTCGCGCGCAGCTCCGCGATCCACGCTCGCCGGACGGGAGGCCGCCCCTCCCCGGCCGAGGCCGCGAGGCCGAATGCCGGCATGTCTTGGTCTTTCGATGATTTGGCCGGCGCGGCCGCCCATTTGAATGAAGAGAGGTCCTATGCCCTCCCCGTCATTCCGGGCTCTGGTTCCGCGCGTTCTACCCCGGCAACGCGTCGGAAATCCGACGGGGCTCGGGTTTGGGCGCCCGGTCGGGCAGGAAGCCGCCGGACTGGCGCTCCCACAATCGGGCGTAGAGGCCGGCGCGGCCGATCAGCTCGGCATGCGTCCCCTCCTCGACGATGCGGCCCTCGTCGATGACCACGAGGCGGTCGAGCGCCGCGATGGTCGAGAGCCGGTGGGCGATGGCGAGCACGGTCTTGCCCTGCATCAGGGTGTCAAGGCTCTCCTGGATCGCCGCCTCGACCTCCGAATCCAGCGCCGAGGTCGCCTCGTCGAGGATCAGCACCGGGGCGTCCTTGAGGATCACCCGGGCGATGGCGATGCGCTGGCGCTGGCCGCCCGAGAGCTTCACCCCGCGCTCGCCGACCTGGGCGTCGTAGCCGCGCCGCCCCTTGTGGTCGACGAGGTCGTGGATGAAGGCGTCGGCATGGGCGAGCTCGGCGGCGCGGGCGACCGCGTCCATGGTCGCGTCGGGGCGGCCGTAGGCGATGTTGTCGCGGATCGAGCGGTGCAGCAGCGAGGTGTCCTGGCTGACCATGGCGATGGCGCCCCGCAGCGAATCCTGCGTGACGCGCGCGATGTCCTGGCCGTCGACGGTGATGCGGCCGCTCTCGACGTCGTGCAGGCGCAGCAGCAGCGAGGTGATCGTGGTCTTGCCCGCGCCGCTGACGCCGACGAGCCCGACCTTCTCGCCGGCCCGGATGTGCAGCGACAGGTTCTCGATCACGTTGGCGTCGCCGCGGCCGTAATGGAAGCCGACGTTCTCGAAGCGGATGTCCCCGCCCGCGACCTTCAGCACGGCGGCGTCGGGCGCGTCGACGAGCCCGTGCGGACGGCTGATCGTCTGCATGCTCTCCTGGATCACGCCGACGTTCTCGAACACGCCGCGCACGGTCTGCATCACCCAGCCCGACATCGCGAGCAGGCGCAGCACCAGCGCGAGGCCGGCGGCGGCCTCGCCCGTGGTCATGCCGCCGCGCTGCCACAGCATCAGGCACAGGGCGCCGGTGGCGAGCAGCAGGGCGCTGTTGAGGATGCCGAGCAGGGTCGTCGTCAGCGTCACCAGCCGGAACTGGTGCAGGTAGGTCCGGGTGTTGCTGTCGATCGCCTCGCGCACGGCCGCGCGCTCCTCGCGGTCGCGGGCGAAGAGCTTGACGGTGAGGATGTTGGTGTAGCTGTCGACCACCCGCCCGACCAGCGCCGAGCGGGTCTCGGCGGTGCGGTGCGACCGCTCGCGCGCCCGCGGCACGAACCACGCCGTCAGCCCGGCATAGGCCGCGATCCAGGCCACCACCGGCAAGGCCAGCCACACCGAGATCGACGAGAACAGACCGACCGCGGTGATCGCGTAGATCGCCACGTAGAGCAGGGTGTCGATGAACACGACCGCGATCTCGCGCACCGCCGGGCCGACCTGGACGATGCGGTTGGCGAGGCGGCCGGCGAAGTCGCCCTGGAAGTACGAGAGCGAGTGGCCGAGCGTGTAGAGGTGGGTGCGCCAGCGGACCTGATTGGTGGTCTGCGGCACGATGAGCTGGTTCGAAGCGACCTCGTGCAGCCAGATCGTGGTCGGTCGCACCACCACGAGGAACAGCGCGGCGAGCGCCAGCGCGAGCCCATGATCCTGCAGCAGCGTCGTTCGGTCGGCGCCGTTCATCAGGTCGATGAACCAGCGCATCAGCAGGTAGAGCGAGGCCTCGACCGTGCCCGCCACCACCGCGATGACGAACAGGGCGGCGAGCGCGGCCCGCATCGGGCGCAGGTAGAACGCGGCGAAGCCGAGCACGGTCTTGGGGGGCATCCGCTCCGCGTCGAAGGGCGCGAACGGGTCGATGCGGCGCTCGAGCCAATCGAGGAACATGGTGTCACGGTGCTTTGCGTCGGGGAGGCGTGACCCTCATGTAAGCCCGCGGTCGTCCCGGCCAAGCGGGGAGCGATGCCGCAGCGCGTCGGGGCTGCCATGCGTCGGCACGGATCGGCCGTGCCGGCGTGGATTGGTCGGCGGCGCCGAAGCGGATATCCCCGGAGCATGCTCCGCCTCGCGCTCTACCAGCCCGACATCCCCCAGAACACCGGCACGCTGCTGCGCATGGCGGCCTGCCTCGGGCTCTCCGTCGAGATCGTCGAGCCGGCGGGCTTCGACGTGTCCGACCGTCACCTGCGCCGCTCGGGGCTCGACTACCTCGACCACGTCGCGATCACCCGGCACCGTTCCTGGGCGGCGTTCTCGGAATGGCGCCTCCAGGCGGGAATCCGCCTGGTGCTCGCCACCACCGCGGGCGCCCTGCCCTACACGGGCTTCGCCTTCCGCGACGGCGACTGCATCCTGATGGGCCGCGAATCGGCCGGCGTGCCCGAGGCGGTCCACGCCGCGGCCGACGCGCGGGTGGTGGTGCCGATCCGCGCCGGAATGCGCTCGCTCAACGTCGCGGTCGCCGCGGCGATGATCTGCGGCGAGGCGATCCGGCAGGGGGCCGGGCCGACGGCCTGAGGCGCCCGGCCCGCGCGCGCCCGACGGTGTCGCCGGGCGCC
>NZ_VRVH01000081.1:0-17100 GCF_008040095.1 Methylobacterium sp. WL6
CGCGCCGCCCGCGTGGAGCGCGGCGATCTCCGCGGCATAGGCCGAGACCGCGGCGGCATCGGGCGCGAGGCCGGCCTCGACCACGTCCGCGGCGCTGACCCGCAGCATCGCCGCGAGCTCGTCGAAGTCGAGCTCGGGGTGGTACTGCGTGCCCCAGAACAGGCCGCCGCCGTGCGGGATCTCGATCGCCTGCACGTCGAGCAGCGCGTTCCCGGCCAGCACCCGCGCGCCCGGCGGCGGCGCGATCACCGCGTCCGAATGGATCGCCGGCGCGTCCCAGGCCGCGCCCCGGCCCGACAGCAGCGGGTGGCCGCGGCCTTCCGCCGTCGCCGTGATGCGGCGGGCGAAGCCGTATTCCGGCCCGCGCGGATTGGGGCCGACGTCGCCGCCGGCGACGACCGCGGCCAGTTGCGTCCCCCAGCACGAGCCGAACACCGGCAGCCCGGCCTCCAGAGCCGCGCGCATCAGGTCGCACTGGCGCGTCACCGCCGGGCTGCGCTCGCCGACCTTCAGGGGCGAGCCGGTGAAGATCACGCCGTCGTAGGCGGTAAGCGCCGCGCCGTCGGGCAGGGCGGCGTCGGCGTCGGCCGGGCTGAGCAGCCGGCATTGCGCCTCCGGGCGATAGGCGTGGACGACGTCGGCGTAGGATTCGGCCGAGGTGCGGCCGGTGACCGCGACGTGCTGGGCGCGGTCGTCGCGCGTGTTGCCGTCCGCGATGAGCAGTCGAAGCATGGGGGCCTTGCGGGAGATCGTCGGGATCCGGTCACGGGCAACGTCCGGCGCCGCCCGATGGTGCTGCGGCATAGGTGCAGCCGCGACGCCGGGCGTGATCCGGCGCCGGTCCGGACGATCGCCGCGGTGCCCGCCATCCGAGGGTCTCGGGACCTATCGACGGCTGCCGCGTTGAGGCAGGGCCGTTCCTGAGGCAAAGCACTCCCTCAGGGGCCGCCGGCCGAGCGCCCGATCCACCCTGCGTGATGACGATGACGACTGATCAGACACCGCGCGTCGCACCCTACGTCCGGGACACCCTGTCGACCGGGATCGCCGGGCTCGACGACGTCCTGTCCGGCGGCCTGACCAAGGGGCGGCTCTACCTGCTCGAGGGCACGCCCGGCGCCGGCAAGACCACGCTCGCCCTGCAGTTCCTGCTCGACGGCGTCGCGCACGGCGAGAAGAGCCTCTACGTCACCTTGTCGGAGAGCGCCGAGGAGCTGCGGGCCTCGGCGGCGTCGCATGGCTGGTCGCTCGACGGCGTCGAGCTCTACGAGCTCGTCAACGAGCTCGGCCTCGACCCCGAGAGCGAGCAGTCGATCCTGCACCCCTCCGAGGTGGAGCTCGGCGAGACCGTCCGCGAGGTCATCGAGCGGGTGGACGCGCTGCAGCCGAACCGCGTGGTGTTCGACAGCCTGTCCGAATTGCGGCTGCTCGCCCAGAACCCGCTGCGCTACCGCCGCCAGATCCTGGCGCTGAAGCAGCTCTTCGCGGCGCGGGGCTGCACGGTGTTCCTGCTCGACGACGGCACCACCGACGTGCAGCTCCACAGCATCGCGCACGGCGTCCTGCTCCTGGAGCACACCCCGCGCGAGTTCGGCGCGGGACGGCGCCGCCTCCGCGTCCTGAAGATGCGCGGCGTGAAGGCGCGGGGCGGGTACCACGACTTCGTCCTCGAGACCGGCGGGATCGAGGTGTTCCCGAGCCTGATCGCCGCCGAGCACCACGCCGACTTCGCGCCGGTGACCGTCACGACCGGCGCGCCGGGCCTCGACCTCCTGCTCGGCGGTGGGCTGGTGCGCGGCACCAACACGCTGCTGCTCGGGCCGTCCGGGGCCGGCAAGACCACGACCGCGGTGCGCTGCATGCTGGCGGCCCTGGAGCGGGGCGAGAAGGCCACCTACTTCCTGTTCGACGAGGGCCGGGCGACCCTGCTGGCGCGCGCGGCCATCCTTGGGATGGACCTGCAGCCGCACATCGCCGACGGCGACCTCAGCATCGCGCAGATCGATCCGGCCGAGCTGGCGCCGGGCGAGTTCGCCTGCCGCGTCCGCGAGGCGGTGGAGCGGGACGGCGCGTCCTGCGTCGTCGTCGACAGCCTCAACGCCTACATCCACGCGATGCCGGGCGAGCAGTTCCTGATCCTGCAGATGCACGAGCTGCTGACCTACCTGAACCAGAAGGGCGTCACGACCCTGCTGGTTCTCGGGCAGCACGGCGTCATCGGCGAGGTCCGCTCCGACATCGACCTGAGCTATCTCAGCGACGGCATCCTCCTGTTCCGCTACTTCGAGGCCAAGGGCGAGGTCCGAACCGCGCTCTCGGCGGTCAAGAGCCGGGTCAACGCGCACGAGCGCACGATCCGCGAGCTGAGGCTCTCCCGCAACGGGATCCAGGTTGGGGAGACGCTGACCGACTTCGAGGGCGTGCTCTCGGGCCTGCCCGCCTACGGCGGCAAGGTCGCGATGCTGCGCAGCGACACGGCGGAATGAGCCGGCCCGGCCCCGACGAGACCCGCGTCCTCATCCTGGCGCCGCGCGGACGCGACGCGGTGGTGATGGAGCAGCTGCTGGCCAAGTCCGGCACCGCCGCCACGGTCTGCGCCGACGGGGCCGCGTGGCTCGCCGGCCTCGAGGCCTCGGCCGGCTCGGCGATCGTCACCGAGGAGGCGCTGGCCGAGGTCGACCCGGACTCCCTCGCGGCCTGGATCGAGCGCCAGCCGCCCTGGTCGGACTTCCCGTTCATCATGCTGGCGACGCGCCAGGCGGGGCGCCGCCCGGCGCGGGGCGCGGCCATGGTGGAGCGCCTCGGCAACGTCGTGCTGCTGGAGCGCCCGATCAACGCCGAGACCCTGATCAGCGCCGTCGCCTCGGCGCTGCGGGTGCGGCGGCGCCAGTACCAGGCGCGCGGGCACATCCGCGAGCGCGAACAGGACCAGGAGCGCCTGCGCGTCGCCAACGAGACCCTGGAGCGGCGGGTCGCCGAGCGCACCCGCGAGGTCGAGGCCGCCCGCGAGACCCTGGCCTTCGCCCTCGATTCCGCCGGCATGGGAACCTGGGACCTCGACCTCCTCACCGACACCGCCCGCCGGTCGGCCCGCCACGACGCGATCTTCGGCTACGACGCGCCGCTCCCGCATTGGGGCCGGCAGACCTTCCTCGCCCACGTCCACCCGGAGGATCGTGAGGCGGTGACGGCGGCCTTCGCGCAGGCGGCGCGGGCGGGGACGCTCGACATCGAATACCGGATCGTGCGCCCCGACGGGGCCGTGCGCTGGATCGCGGCCAAGGGCCGGGCGGAATACCGCGCCGACGGCACGCCGGTCCGCATGGCCGGCATCGTCCTCGACCGCTCCGACCAGCGCAACACCGAGGAGGCGCTGCGCCAGGCGCAGAAGATGGAGGCGATCGGCCAGCTCACCGGCGGCGTCGCGCACGACTTCAACAACCTCTTGACGGTCATCGTCGGCGGCCTCGACATGGTCCTGCGCAAGCCCGACAACGTCGAGCGGGTCAAGCGCCTCGCCGACGCCGCGATGACGGCGGCCCGGCGCGGCGAGCAGCTGACGCAGCAGCTCCTTGCCTTCTCGCGCCGGCAGATGCTGCGGCCGCAGACGCTGAACCCGAACCGCCTGCTCATCGACTTCCGGCCGCTGGCCGAGCGCGCCGCCGGCGCCGCGATCGAGCTCGCCTTCGACCTCGACCCCGCCCTCGACCCGATCCGCGTCGACCCCGCCCAGTTCGAGGCGGCGATCCTCAACCTCGTCGTCAACGCCCGCGACGCGATGGAGGCGGGAACCGGCAGCGCCCGGATCGAGGTCCGCAGCCGCAACTTCCGGCTCGACACCGCGGCCGTCGCCGACAAGGGGGTGCCGCCGGGCGCCTATGTCGAGATCGCGGTGTCCGACACCGGCAGCGGCATCGCGCCGGACCTGATGGCGCGGGTGTTCGAGCCGTTCTTCACCACCAAGGAGGTCGGCAAGGGCACCGGCCTCGGCCTGAGCCAGGTCTACGGCTTCACCCGCAGCGCCAAGGGCTTCGTCGCGATCGAATCCGAGGTCGGGCGCGGCACCACCTTCCGCCTGCGCTTCCCGCGCTCGGCCGACCCCGCCGGCGAGGAGACGGGCATGGGCGAGCGCGGCGTGCTGCCGCTGCGCCGCGCCGGCGAGGGCGAGACCGTGCTGCTCGTCGAGGACGACGAGCAGGTCCTCACCATGGCCGTCGAGAGCCTGGAGGAGCTGCGCTACAAGGTCGTCGTCGCGCGCAACGCGGCCGAGGCGCTGGCCCATCTCAAGGACGTCCAGCGCATCGACATCCTGTTCTCGGACGTGATGATGCCCGGCGGCATGAACGGCTCGCAGCTCGCCGCCGAGGCGCAGCGCCTGCGGCCCGGCCTCAAGGTCCTGCTCACCTCGGGCTACGTCGCCGACCTCGACGAGGGCCAGGTCATCGGCCGCGGCGAGCTCCCGGTGCTCAACAAGCCCTATCGCCGCGACGAGCTCGCCCGGTCGCTCCGCCTCGTCCTCGGGGCCGACGACGCCTGAATGGGCCGCCGATCCGACGAACCGGGAGTGCAGCGGCCGTGAACTGGATCTATCTGGCGATCGCGATCGTCGCCGAGGTGATCGGCACCAGCGCCCTGAAGGCCTCCGCCGGGTTCTCGCGGCCGGTGCCGCTGCTGATCACGGTCGCGGGCTACGGGGTCGCGTTCTTCTTCCTCGCGCTCACCCTGCGGACGATCCCGATGGGGGTCGCCTACGCGGTCTGGTCGGGCGTCGGCATCGTCCTGATCTCGCTCGTCGGCTGGCTGGTGTTCCGCCAGGGCCTCGACGCCCCGGCCCTGATCGGCCTCGGCCTGATCGTCGCCGGCGTGGTGGTGATCAACGGCTTCTCGAGCACCGCCGGGCACTGAGCCGCCGGCCGCGCCGCACGGTTGACACGCCGCCCCCCCCTCACCATAAGGGCCCCGCGCGGCCCGATGGGCTGTCCTTTGGGGGAATGTCCCGAGCGGCAAAGGGGGCGGACTGTAAATCCGCTGCGTAAGCTTCGTAGGTTCGAGTCCTACTTCCCCCACCACGTCCTTCCTTGCGATCATCACCGGCATCGCCCTGCTTCGCACGGGCCTTGCCGCGCCGGGCGAGCCTCCGGGCGGTCCGTGACGGCGGCGGATTTCGCCCTGCGACCGCAGGGTCCGCCGGCTCGCCCAAGGCAACCTTCCGTCGCCGGCGACGGCCCGGCGCGGATCAGGCCTTCCGCGTCCGCGCCCCGAAGATCGACGTGCCGACCCGGACATGGGTCGCGCCCATCTGGATCGCGGCCGGGTAATCGGCGCTCATGCCCATCGAGAGGATCGGCAGGTTGTGCCGCCGGGCGAGCGCGGCGAGCAGGGCGAAGTGGGCCGAGGGCGGGTCCTCCACCGGCGGCACGCACATCAGCCCCTGGATCGCCAGCCCGTGGGTGCCGACGCATTCGGCGAGCAGGACGTCGAGGGCGTCGGGCGAGACGCCGCCCTTCTGCGGCTCGTCCCCGGTGTTGACCTGGATCAGCAGCTTCGGCGTGCGCCCCGTGCGGGCGATCTCCTTGGCCAGCGCCGCGGCCAGGGACAGCCGGTCCAGCGAATGGATCACGTCGAACAGCTCGACCGCCTCGCGCGCCTTGTTCGATTGCAGCGGCCCGACGAGGTGGAGCTCCACGTCCGGGTAGCGGTCCTTGAGCGCGGGCCACTTGGCGCGCGATTCCTGCACGTAGTTCTCGCCGAACAGGCGCTGGCTGGCTTCGAGGGCCGGCAGGATGCCCTCGGCCGGCACGGTCTTCGAGACGGCGATGAGGCGGATGCCGGCGGGATCCCGCGCGCAATCCTCGCTCGCCCGGGCGATCCCGGCCAGCACCTCGGCGAGGCCCGCGGCGACGTCGGCCTCGCCGACGGGCGGCTTGCCGGAGATCGGCGGCTCCGAGGTCGGGGGCGTATCGATCGGCGTGTCGGTCATTGAAGTCCTTTGGGCGGGTCGTCCGGCCATCGCCGGGGAAAGGTGGGCGGGCCCGCGGCGCTGTCCAACGCTGCCGCGCGGGTGAGGGCGATTCTGCACCTCAATGCCGGGATCGCGCGCCCGGCGCAAAGCCATCTGTGCTTGCATCCGCCACAGGGATCACGCGCCGATGGATCGGCCTCGATTGCCACGCCGGCAGATCCGTTGGCCGAGCCCGCCGCGAATGTGCTAACGCCGCCGCTTCCCCGGTCCGCCCCGCCCGATCCCGGTTTTCGACGACGCCATGACCCATCCTCCCAGCCACCAGACCCTCGAGCGCTACAACGCCAAGGATTCCGAGCCGCGCTGGCAGGAGGCCTGGGCGCAGGCGCGGCTGTTCGAGACCGACAACGCCGACGCCCGCCCGAAATACTACGTGCTGGAGATGTTCCCCTATCCGTCGGGGCGCATCCACATGGGCCACGTGCGGAACTACGCGATGGGCGACGTGGTGGCGCGCTACAAGCGGGCAAAGGGGTTCGCGGTGCTGCACCCGATGGGCTGGGACGCCTTCGGGCTGCCGGCCGAGAACGCCGCGATCGAGCGGAAGACCAACCCGCGGGACTGGACCTACGCCAACATCGCGACGATGCGCGGGCAGCTGCAATCCATGGGCCTGTCGCTCGATTGGAGCCGCGAGATCGCGACCTGCGATCCGGACTACTACAAGCACCAGCAGCGCATGTTCCTCGACTTCCTCGGCAAGGGGCTGGTCACGCGCCGCACCGCCAAGGTGAACTGGGACCCGGTCGACCACACCGTGCTCGCCAACGAGCAGGTGATCGACGGGCGCGGCTGGCGCTCGGGCGCGCCGGTCGAGCAGCGCGAGCTGACGCAGTGGTTCTTCAAGATCACCGACTTCGCGCAGGATCTCTACGACGCGCTCGACGGTCTCGAGCGCTGGCCGGAGAAGGTCCGGCTGATGCAGCGGAACTGGATCGGGCGCTCGCAGGGGTTGCAGGTCCGGTTCGCCCTCGCGACGGCGGTCGAGGGGGTCGGCGAGGCGATCGAGGTCTACACCACCCGGCCCGACACCCTGTTCGGCGCGCGCTTCCTGGCGATCGCCGCCGACCATCCCGTGGCGGCGGCCCTGTCCGGCGCGAACCCGGCGCTGCAGGCCTTCGTCGACGAATGCCGGCGCATGGGCACGGCGCAGGCGGCGATCGACACGGCGGAGAAGCTCGGCTTCGACACCGGGCTCACCGTGCGCCATCCGCTCGACCCGTCCTGGACGCTGCCGGTCTACGTCGCGAACTTCGTGCTGATGGAGTACGGCACCGGCGCCGTCTTCGGCTGCCCGGCGCACGACCAGCGCGATCTCGACTTCGCCAACAAGTACGGCCTCGGCAACACCCCCGTGGTCTGCCCCGAGGACCAGGATCAGGACAGCTTCGTCATCACCGACACCGCCTTCGACGGCGACGGGCGGATGATCAACTCGCGCTACCTCGACGGCATGACGACGGGCGAGGCCTTCGAGGCGGTGGCGAACCGCCTGGAGGCGGAGGTCCTCTCCGGCCGGCCGGTCGCGGCCCGCAAGGTGCAGTTCCGCCTGCGCGACTGGGGCGTGTCGCGCCAGCGCTACTGGGGCTGCCCGATCCCGATCATCCACTGCGAGGCCTGCGGCCCCGTGCCGGTGCCGGTCGCCGACCTGCCGGTGAGGCTGCCCGAGGAGGTCTCGTTCGACCAGCCCGGCAACCCGCTGGAGCGTGACCACGCCTGGCGCACCGTGCCGTGCCCGTCCTGCGGCGCTGCGGCGCGGCGCGAGACCGACACGATGGACACCTTCGTCGACTCGTCCTGGTACTACGCCCGGTTCACCGCGCCGTGGCTCGCCGACCGGCCGACCGACCCGGCGGCGGTGAACCGCTGGCTCGCCGTCGACCAGTATATCGGCGGCATCGAGCACGCGATCCTGCACCTGCTCTACGCGCGCTTCTTCATGCGGGCGATGCAGGCGACCGGCTGGTCCGGCGTCTCGGAGCCGTTCGCCGGCCTGTTCACCCAGGGCATGGTCGTCCACGAGACCTACAAGGACGCGGCCGGCGCCTGGGTGCCGCCGGCGGAGGTGCGGTTCTCGACCGAAGACGGCGAGCGACGCGGGTTCCACGTGAAAACCTCGGCGCCCATCGCGATCGGCCCGATCGAGAAGATGTCGAAGTCGAAGAAGAACGTCGTCGACCCCGACGACATCATCGCCTCCTTCGGCGCCGACACCGCGCGCTGGTTCATGCTCTCGGATTCGCCGCCGGAGCGCGACGTGATCTGGACGGAGGAGGGCGTGCAGGGCGCCGCCCGCTTCGTGCAGCGGGTGTGGCGGCTGGTGAACGCCGCCGTCTCGGCCACCGGATCGGGCGGCGGCGACGCGGCCTTGCGCAAGGCCGCGCACAAGGCGCTCGCCGCCTTCGGCGAGGATGTCGAGCGCCTGCGCTTCAACCGCTGCGTCGCCCACGTCTACACCCTCGCCAACGCCCTCGAGGACGCGTTCCGCGGCGGCGCCTCGGCGGCGGCCGGCCGCGAGGCCGCCGGCATCCTGGTCCAGCTGATCGCGCCGATGATGCCGCACCTGGCCGAGAGCTGCTGGGCGGTGCTCGGCCGCGACGGGCTGGTCGCGCAGGCGCCGTGGCCCGGCTTCGACCCCGCTTTGCTGGTCGAGGATACGGTCGCGCTCCCGGTGCAGGTCAACGGCAAGAAGCGCGCCGACGTCACCGTCCCGCGCGACGCCGACGCGGCGGCCGTCGAGGCCCTGGTGCTCGCCGACGAGGCGGTCCGGCGCGCCCTCGAAGGCCGGACGCCCCGCAAGGTCATCGTCGTGCCCGGGCGGATCGTGAACCTGGTGGTGTGAGGAGGGGCTGCCCCCTCCCCCGCTTAAGGGGGGAGGGAAGAGGCGTGCGATCGCTCGTGGATCGACCGAACGTCGTCTCAGGCCGCGAGCGCCCGGCTCACCGTGGCGCGCAGGTCCGCCAGCGAGAACGGCTTCGTCAGCACGTCGGTGACGATGGCGTCGAGGCCGCGCGCGCGCTCGCGCTGGTCGGCGAAGCCGGTCATCAGCAGGATGGTCAGGTCGGGGAAGTCGCGCTTGGCCGCGAGCGCCAGCGCGATGCCGTCCATCAGCGGCATGCGGATGTCGGTGAGCATCAGGTCGAAGGCGCCGTCGGATTCGTTCAGCCGGTCGAGGCCGTCGCTGCCGTCGATCGCTGTGACCACGGCATGGCCGTCGATCTCGAGGCCTCGCTTGAGGAAGCCGCGAACCGTCTCTTCGTCATCCACCAGAAGGATGCGCGCCATGTCGCCTGTATTCGATCCACCGAGGGAAGGCCGTCCGGCCCGGACACGTCTAGAGATCGTCTAAACATCGGCCGTCCTGTCAAGACATTTGAGGACGAAAAGCCTGGAAGTGCCGGAGGGTTGCGAAAATGCCGCGTCCCGAAACGCGGTTCAGGCCCCGCCGAACAGGTCCGGATCTTGGCTGTCGTAGTCGACGACGCCGACGAAGGGGAGCTGGCGGAAGGCGTGGGCCGCATCCATGCCGTAGCCGACGACGAAGGCGTCGGGGCAGGTGAAGCCGACGAAGTCGGCGTCGATCTGCACCGCGCGCTTGCCCGGCTTCTCGAGCAGCACCGCGGTGAGGACGCGCGAGGCGCCGCGGGCCATCAGCAGGTCCTTGGCGAAGACCACCGTGCGGCCGGATTCGAGGATGTCGTCGACGAGCAGCACGTCGCGGCCGCGCACCTCGCTCTGGACGTCGCGCAGGATCTCGACCTGGCCGGAGGAGATCGTGCCGGTGCGGTAGCTCGACAGGTGCACGAACTCGACCTGCGGCGACAGCCCGACCCGGTGCAGGGCCCGCAGCAGGTCGGCGGCGAACATGAAGCTGCCCTTCAGCACCGCCACCACGAGCAGGTTCTGCGGGGCGGCCGCCTTGATCTCGCGGGCCAACGCCTCGTTGCGCGTGGCGATGGTGGCTTCGTCGAAGAGGACGCGGACGCGTCGGGAGGGCGTGGTCATGCGCCTCCATACCCTATTCCGGCGCCGTCCGGCCACGGCCCGCCGGCGGAAAATCGACGGCGGCGCGGTCGCCCGCGACCTACTCCGCTTTCGCCGTCTCGGGTCTGGCCGTCTCCGGCCTGCCCGACTCCGGCTTGCCCGCATCCGAGAACCGGACCTCGATGCCGCGGCCCTGCTCGGGCGGATCGGGAAACCGGCCGGCGAATCGCGCGGTCTCGCCCTGCGCCAGCCGGCTGCGCGGCGGGGCGATGGTGTAGGTCCTCACGACGCCCGCGGCGGCGTCGCGCATCACGACGCTGATCGGCGGCACCGGCACGCCGCCGCGGGCGATGCCGACGAGGTCGCCCTCGACTGCGAGCTCGGCCGGCTTCTCGCCGTCGGCCGGGGTGCGGACGGCGGCGACGTCCCGGATCTCGAGGCCGCGCAGGTTCACCGGCAGGCCGATGCGGGCGAACAGCCCGGCCGCCTGCGGCAGCGCCTGCACCACCGGCACGCGGGCGAGGCAGGCGAGCGGGATCGCGGCCAAAACCACCAGGCAGGCGGCCAGGGCCGGCGACAGCCCGGCGATCCCGCCCTTGCCCTGGTTCTGGCCGAGCGGCTTGTAGCCGAGCTTGGCCTTCTTCGCCCGCGTGCCGCGCGGCGGTGCGGGAACGTTGTCGATGGTGTCGGCCGTCGCGGCGCTGCGCACCGCGGCGGAGGCCTCGGCCCAGGCATCCTCGGAGACCGTCTCGTCGGCGCCGGGGCTTGCGGCCTGCAGCTCGGCCTCGTGGGCGGCGATCACCTCGGCCGGCGACACGAACCAGGTCTCGCGGCAGGCGGCGCAGCGCACCGAACGCCCCTCGGTGCCGACGCGGGCGGTCTCGATGCGATATTCGCTGGCGCAGGTCGGGCAGACGATCAGCATACGCGGCACGCTCGTTGGCGGGGGCAGCCGGGCGGGACCTGCGGCGAAAACCCTTGGGCGATCGTCTTCGGTTAGGGTTAAGCTCCGGTGAAACCGCCGGGAGCCGGCTTGAAATGGCCATGCGCGGCGGTCATCCCGGTGCGGACGGCATGGACCGGGACGGAACGGGAGCGAACGGGCCCTTGCGCGAAACGGCGACGACGAAAAGCCTGCTCTCCGGGGCGGAAGGGCCTGTGGTCCAGTTCGAGAACGTCGGCATGCGCTACGGCCTCGGGCCGGAGGTGCTGTCCGACGTGAGCTTCCGCATCCAGCCGCACTCGTTCCAGTTCCTCACCGGGCCGTCGGGGGCCGGCAAGACGACGCTGCTGCGGCTGATCCTGCTCTCGGTGCGCCCGACCCGCGGGCTGGTCTCGGTGTTCGGCAACGAGGTCAGCGGCATCTCCAGCGCGTCGCTCACCGGCCTGCGCCGCCGCATGGGCGTGGTGTTCCAGGATTTCCGCCTGCTCGACCACCTCACGACCTACGAGAACGTGGCGCTGCCGCTGCGCGTCCAGGGCCGGGCAGAGACCAGCTACCGGGCCGAGGTCGTTGAGCTGCTGCGCTGGGTCGGCCTCGGCGAGCGCATGCACGTGCTGCCGCCGCTGCTCTCGGGCGGCGAGAAGCAGCGCGCGGCCATCGCCCGGGCGCTCATCGCCCGGCCCGACCTGCTGCTCGCCGACGAGCCGACCGGCAACGTCGACCCGAGCCTCGGGCGCCGCCTGCTGCGGCTCTTCCTCGAGCTGAACAAGCTCGGCACCTCGGTGATCATCGCCACCCACGATTTCGGGATCATGGACTCGGTCGATGCCCGCCGGATGGTGATCGGCGACGGCCGCCTGCGGATCGAAGGCTGATGGACACGACCCGCGAACGCAGCCAGGCCGCCAGGACGGCCCCGGACAGGGCCGCGGTCGATCCGGCGCTGCCCCCGACCCTGCGGCGCAACGCGCCCCTGGTCCCGACCGATTCGGCTGCGAGCCGCTCGCTCGCCGCCGTCATCGCCATCCTCACCTTCCTCGCGGGCCTGTGCGCGGGCGCGGCCGAGATCGTCGCGTCGAGCGCCGGCCAGTGGCAGGGCACCGTGGCGCAGGAGGTGACGATCCAGGTACGCCCGGCCCCCGGCCGCGACCTCGACGCCGACATCGCCCGGGCCGACGCCATCGCCAAGGCCGAGCCCGGCATCGCCGCGACGCGGGTGTTCTCCAAGGCGGAGGCCGAGCGCCTGCTCGAGCCCTGGCTCGGCAGCGGCCTCGACCTCTCCGACCTGCCGGTACCGCGCCTGATCACCCTGAAGCTCGGCGACCAGTCCCCCGACCTCAAGCACCTGCGCGCCGGCCTCGCCGAGGCGATGCCGGGGGTCGCCAGCCTCGACGACCATGCGCTCTGGCTGCAGCGGCTCTCGACCGCGGCCAACACCTTCGTCGGCATCGGCGTCGGCATCGTCGCGCTGGTGCTGGTCGCCACCGGCCTCGCGGTGGCGTTCGCCACCCGCGGCGCCATGGCCGGAAACCGCGAGGTGGTGGAGGTGCTCCACTTCGTCGGCGCCGACGACGACTTCATCGCCCGCGCCTTCCAGCGCCGGTTCTTCGGGCTGGGGTTGCGCGGCGGGATCATCGGCTCGGCCGCGGCGCTCGCCGCCTTCGCGCTGGCCGGGCTGCTCGCCCGCACCTGGCGCTCGGGGCCGGCGGGCGACGAGGTCGAGGCTTTGTTCGGCGCCTTCCACATCGGCTGGCGCGGCTATGCCAGCGTGATGGCGATCGGCGTCATCGCCTCGCTCGTCACCGCCGTGATCTCCCGGCTGACCGTGCGGCGGTTCCTGGCCTGAGTCACGCGTCCGGCCGGTCCGGCACCGCGCCCCGCCGGGCATCGGAGACGAACGGTTTCGAAAATCCCCGTGATCGGAAGTGCTTGGCCGTGCGTTAACCCTCCGGAAAGGATTTGCGTCCGCAAATGCCGCCTCCGCCCCGCCGCAATCGGCGCTATTCTCCCGGAGCATGACCACGCGTATGGCGCGCGCCTTCGATCCGAGACAGGCCGGCCCCGGCGCCGAGCTCACGGGCTGGGCCTGGGACGCCCGCCCGAGGGCGATGCCGGCGGCCGCGCCCGCCGCGCGGCCCGTCGGCCCGGTGGCGCTGACGATCCTCGGCCTCGCCGGCCTCGGCGCGGTCGCGCTGCTCTCCGGCTTCCTCGCCTTCGTCGCCGCGCTCGACCGCAGCGAGCGGGTGCCGCAGGGCCGTGCCGACGGGATCGTCGCGCTGACCGGCGGCGCCCAGCGCATCGGCGACGCGATCGACCTGCTGGCCGGCGGCTACGGCCGGCGCCTGCTGATCACCGGCGTCAACGAACGCACCAGCCGCGACGAGATCGCCCGGCTCAACCCGACGCAGCGCCACTGGATCGATTGCTGCGTCGACCTCGACTACCGCGCGCGCAACACCATCGGCAACGCCATCGAGACCCGGCGCTGGATGCGCCACAACCGCTTCAGCACCGTCGCGGTGGTGACCTCGAACTACCACATGCCGCGGACCCTGATCGAGCTCGACCACGCGCTCCAGGGCGCCGACCGGATCGTGCCCCATCCGGTGATCGCCGAAGGCTTCGACGCCGCCGATTGGTGGCACAGC
Source organism: Methylobacterium sp. WL6 (assembly GCF_008040095.1). Classification (NCBI taxonomy): domain Bacteria; kingdom Pseudomonadati; phylum Pseudomonadota; class Alphaproteobacteria; order Hyphomicrobiales; family Methylobacteriaceae; genus Methylobacterium; species Methylobacterium sp. WL6. The sequence goes on from NZ_VRVH01000081.1 coordinate 13,598, forward strand.
CCCTCGGCGACCAAGCTGCTGGCGTCCGAATACCTGAAGTTCCTGGTCGCCTGGGTCCGCACCCGCTTCGAGACTGACCCGGAAAGCTCGCGCGTCGCGATCCTGATCGGCCGCGGCAAGCCGGTGAAGGCGCCGGTGCGGATGGTCGCCGAGCCGCTGCTGCGCGATCTGCAGTAGGCCGGCCGCGCCGCTCGCCGGCCCCACCTCATGAAAAAGCCCTGCGTGCCGGGGCATCGCAGGGCTGATCGGGGGCACCGTCGCCGAGGCGACGGGCCGATCGAAGGCTGAGCGTCGCTCAGAGCGGCTTGGCGGGGTAGGTGCGCACGCCGGGGCGGGCAGCCGCGCCCGAAGGAACGCCCTGGCTCGCCGTCGCGCCGGACGGGTCGGACGCGGTCAGCGCCGGGCCACTCCAGCCCTCGGACCGCCAGCTCTGCGACCGCTCGTCGACGTTGACCGAACCGTGCTGCTCGAGGATGTCCATCGCCGTCGTGGCGTGGGCGTCGTCCGTGCGCACCGTCACCAGGGTGCCGCCGCGGCGGATGCCCTCGTTGTAGGTGTGGGCGTCGTTCTCGCTGATCCCGGCGCCGGTGAGCGCGCCGACGAGGCCGCCCGCGGCCGCGCCGATGCCGGCGCCCGTCAGGGTCGCGACCAGCCAGCCGGCCGCCACGACCGGCCCGACGCCGGGGATGGCGAGCAGGCCGAGGCCGGTGAGGAGGCCGGTCGCGCCGCCGACCACCGTGCCGAGCGAGGCGCCGGTCCCGGCTCCCGTCTCGGCCTTGTGGGCGGTCTCGGCATGGTCGCCCGTGCCTAGCCGGCTGGCATGCCGGTCGCCCTCGTTGTTGCTGACGACGCTGATGTCGCCGTGCGAGATGCCGGCCGCCTCGAGGCGGGACACCGCGGTGCTGGCCGCGTCGTAATCGTCGTAGAGCGCGGTGATGGTTTGCTGAGCCATGGTCAAATCCTGGATGTCGTGGGAATTGCGTGCCTGCGCCTCAGCCGTCCGGGGACGGCGATCACTGCGCGGCGACGTTGCCCTTGAAGTCGACGCCGACCTTGACCGGCTTGCCGTTCAGCATCGCGTCGCCGCGCCAGATGCCCTTGTCGTCCTTCATCAGGCCGCGGACGTCCTTGTAGCCGGCATCCTCGAGACGCTTGTGCGTCTGGGCTTCCGTGAAGCTGTTGGCGCCTTCCTCCAGCTTGGCATGCGCGGCCGCGTTGGCGGTGGCGGGCTTGCCGGCGTCGGGCCGGTCGGTGTTCGGACGCGTGACGGCTTCCTGGCCACCGGACTTCTCGCTGGACTTGGCGTCCGGAGCGGGGTTGCCCGTCGTCGTGGTCTGTGCGGACACGGTGCCCGTACCGAGAAGGGTGACGAGCGCGATGGCGGTCAGATAGCGTTGCAAGGCGGTTTCCTCTACTGTTGGTCCCCTTCAATTCCTTCGTGGCGCGAAGCGTTCCACTTTATATTTTGCGAGAACATCGTGTCGGCGGCTAACGACGGCGACGAGCTTTGCGATCACGCACGGCTTGCTTGGGAAATATTTCGCAGCGGTTGCCGCAGCGTGCGCAATGACCAGGACGCGCGCGAAACATCGCGCTCTTCCCTCCTCCCGACGGATCTCGGGCTTGCCCGAGATCCGCACCCTGTGTCCCCAAGTCGGGCAGGCCCGACTTGGGGACGGGGGAGGGAAGAGGCGTCGCCGCTTCGGTTGCAGGGATGAGAGCCGGGAGCGAAACGACGGCACGGGGCCGGGCCGATAGGAACCGGCCTCCACCCCCCTTCACGATCACCCGCGGCAGCGGGCCTTGATCGCGGCGGAGAATTCCTTCTCGGAGTCCTGGACCTGGGTCAGCCGGGCGCCGCGCTCGGAGCCCGAGAGGCAGCGGCCGTAGACGCCGGCGACGCGGCGCATGGTGTCCACGTGGCGGCGCCAGATCCGGCAGGCCTTGGCGTCGTCGCCGTCGGCCTGCTCGAGCTGGTCGAGCGCCTGCCGCTGCATCGATTGGGCGACGAGCACGTCGCGGGCGCAGGTGCCGTCGGCCGCGCCCTGCTGCGCCGCGGCCGCCGCGGGCATGGCGAGGAACGCCGCGAGCGCGGCCCGGCGCAGGAAGCGAGGCCCGCTCATGCGGCCTGCGAGGCCGAGGTGTGGGTGAGCAGCGCGTAGAGGGCGTGCCCGTCGCGGGCCGCGCGGATCCGGTCGAGGATTCCCGGCTCGCGCAGGATGCGCGCGACCTGGGCGAGCGCCTTCAAGTGGTCGGCGCCCGCGCCCTCGGGGGCGAGCAGCAGGAAGGCGAAGTCGACCGGGCGGCCGTCAAGGGACTCGAAGTCGACCGGGCGGTCGAGGCGGGCGACGAGCCCGAACAGCCGGTCGAGCCCCGGCAGCTTGCCGTGCGGGATCGCGACGCCGTCGCCGATGCCGGTGGAGCCGAGGCGCTCGCGCTGGAGCAGGGTCTCGTAGACGTCGCGGGCGTCGAGCGCCGGCAGGCGGCGGACGGCCTGGGCGGCGAGGTCCTGCAGCACCTGCTTCTTGGCCCGGGCGCGGAGCGAGGGCACCACGGAATCCGGATCGAGGAATTCCAGCATCGGCATTGAAGGACCGCCCGTCCGATCGAAAGCCATGGGGGCCCCGCCCCCATGAAGAGGGGGCGCGCCGCGTTGTCCGCGCGGCCCAGCCCCGAAAACATCAATCCCCGCGCCGACGGGCCGGTTCCGGCTCCCTCGGCTCAGGCCGCGGCGCTCGGCGGGTCGACCCAGCCGATCGCGCCGTCGCTGCGCCGGTATACGACGTTGATGCGGCCGGTGCCAGCATGGACGAAGACGATCACCGGGGCGCCGGTGAGGTCCAGCGCGGTGACCGCCTCGCTCACCGAGTGGCGCTTGAGGGTCTTGGTGCTCTCGGCCACGATCGGCGGATGGTTCGAGCCGTCGTCGGGCTCGTCCTCGTCCTCCTCCGGCGCGGCGAAGACCGCATAGGCCGCCTCGACCGCGGCGCCGTTCGGGCCCCCGTTCGGCCCTTGGGCATGCTCCTTGAGCCGGTGCTTGTAGCGGCGCAGGCGCTTCTCCAGCCGGTCGGCGGTCTGCTCGAAGCTGGCGCGGGCGTCGTGCGCGGTGGACGACGCCTCGATGGTGAGCCCGGAGACGAGGTGCAGCACGCAGTCGGTGCGGTAGGCGGTGCCGTCGCGCCGGAGCGTGACGTGGCCGGTGCTCGAGTCGTTCATGTGCCCGTCGAGATACTTGGACAGGGTCGCCGCCATCCGCTCGTCGACCCGGCCCCTGAGGGCTTCGCCGAGGTCCAGGCCGTGGCCCGTGACGCGCAATGACCCCATGTATCCTCCGGTTTGGTTGACCCTGGTCTCTTGCCCGCGGATCGAGGCCCGCGGGATTCGGCGGAACGCCGACCCGCCGTCGCGGCGGGGGACGGAGTTAAGGAGCCGGCGCAGGGGAAGTCAACGGAGAGGGCCGGCCCCTCCGGCGGCGGCCGCGACGCCGGGGCGAACCCGAAGCC
>NZ_VRVH01000082.1:0-16894 GCF_008040095.1 Methylobacterium sp. WL6
CGCCGGCGGTGACGAGGCCCGGGCCGGTCTTGCGCAGGGTCATGCGCTTCGGGGCGTCGGTCTGCGAGCGGATGGCGATCGTCTTGATGTTCAGGACGATGTCGGTGACGTCCTCGCGGACGCCCGGGATCGAGGAGAATTCATGCAGGACGCCGTCGATCTGGACCGAGGTCACGGCCGCGCCCTGGAGGGAGGACAGCAGCACCCGGCGCAGCGAGTTGCCGAGCGTCGTGCCGAAGCCGCGCTCCAACGGCTCGGCGACGACGGTGGCGACCCGCTTCGGGTCGTCGCCGGTCGAGACCTGCAGCTTGTTGGGCTTGATCAGCTCTTGCCAGTTCTTCTGAATGACCACGATCCTACCTCTCCTGACGCACGAACCCGCGACGTCCGGGTCCGCGCTTCGGCCGATCGACGCTGCCCCCAGCGTCGATCGGTCCCTAAAAGACTGCTCCGGGCCTACGCCTCGTCGGCGACCCAGAGATCCGGCACGAACCGGTATCCGTCCCCATCCCGCGTCACGGTGCCGACGGCCGGGAATTCGAGATGCGAGCCGGCGATGCGGGTCCCGTCGGCCGCCAGATCCGCGAGGATCGCCTTGCGGGTCGCCCGCGCCTGGTCGCCGTCGATATCGAAGCCGACGCCCGCCTCGGGTTGCTTGAACTGGATCGCCGGCAGGTGCACCACATCGGTGAACACCAGGAGCGACTTGTCCCCCGAAACGATCCGGAAACCGCAATGGCCCGGCGTATGGCCGGGCAGGTGCACCGCGGTGATGCCCGGCAGGACTTCCCCGCCGGACTGCTCGCGCACCCGGCCGGCATAGGGTGCCAGCGCCTTGCGGGCGTTCTCGAAATACGGCTTTGCCCCGTCCGGTGCGGCGGCGAGCGCCGCATCGGGGAGCCAATACGCCGCCTCGTCCGAATGCAGCACGATCTCCGCGTTCGGGTAGGCGGCCTTCCCGTCGACCACCAGCCCACCGATATGGTCGGGATGGCAGTGCGTGACGAGAACGGTCTCGATCTCCTCGGGCGTCACGCCCGCGACAGCGAGCGCTGCGGGCACACGACCCATGGTCGGCGGACCGAACGACCCGTAGCCGGAATCGATCAGCACCGGCTTGCGGCCGGGGCCCGTCAGCAGGAATGCGTTGAGCATCACCCGCGGCTCCTGCGTACGGAAGCCGGCGCGCTGCAGCGCGCCGGCTTCGTCCTTCGAGATGCCCGTGATGAGATCGAGGGAGCCCTGAAACCAGCCGTCGTTGAGCACGGTGAGCGTGATGTCACCGACGCTCCAGCGCTTGACGCCGGGAAGGATCTTCGTATCCGCCACGTGTGTCTCCGTCCGCCTCAGACGCGCCGACGCTTGCGCGGGCGGCAGCCGTTGTGCGGGATCGAGGTGACGTCACGGATCGAGGTCACGGTGAAGCCCGCGGCCTGGAGGGCGCGGAGCGCCGACTCGCGGCCCGAGCCGGGCCCGGAGACCTCGACCTCGAGGGTGCGCATACCGTGCTCGGCGGCCTTGCGGGCCGCGTCCTCGGCGGCGACCTGCGCGGCGTAGGGGGTCGACTTCCGCGAGCCCTTGAAGCCCATGGCGCCCGAGGAGGACCACGAGATCGTGTTGCCTTGCGCGTCGGTGATGGTGATCATCGTGTTGTTGAACGAGGCGGCGACGTGCGCCACGCCCGAGACAATGTTCTTGCGTTCGCGCCGGCGGACGCGGGTCGGTTCCTTGGCCATCTTTTCGATACCTGTCCTTCAAGCGCACCCGTAATTCCAGGTGCTCGGGATTCTCGTATGGGTTCGGTCGGCACATCCGCGGAGCGCCGCCCCGTCACGCCGGCTCCCGTCGAGGGAGATCCGGCACGATGCATGGGAGACCGCGCCGGGCGCAGCCTCCGAATTCGTAAGCTTACTTCTTCTTGCCGGCGATCGGCTTGGACTTGCCCTTGCGGGTACGCGCGTTGGTGTGCGTGCGCTGGCCGCGGACCGGCAGGTTGCGGCGGTGGCGCAGGCCGCGGTAGCAGCCGAGGTCCATCAGGCGCTTGATGTTCATCGAGACGTCGCGGCGAAGGTCGCCCTCGACGAGGTAGTCGCGATCGATCGTCTCGCGGATCTGCAGCACCTCGGCGTCGGTGAGCTGGTTCACGCGGCGCTCGGCCGGGATGCCGACCTTCTCCGTGATCTCCTCGGCCTTCTTCGCGCCGATGCCGTGGATGTACTGGAGCGCGATGACGACGCGCTTGTTGGTCGGGATGTTAACGCCGGCGATACGGGCCAAGGTCATGCTCCATGTGGCGTACGGGCGATCGCCCGGGCCGTCCTGTGGGAAAGCGTGCGTCCGGTGGAGGCCGGCCCCTGCACGCCCGTCAACGACAAATCGGCCCGCGGCCGCCCCTTGGAGGGCACCTCGGACCAACGGCTGTGCAGACGAAGACCGGCCTGCTAGCGCGGGCGGGCGGTGATGTCAACGGTTTCGGCACGATAAGACGCCGCGCCGCGCCCGGCGGGCGCGCCCGGCGCGCTGCATCGTCCCCATCGCGTCACCTGGCGAACCGCAGGAGCGTGGGTCTCTTCGCGTCGATGTCAGAAGCGCTGGTTCAGCTGGCGGCAATACCCGCCGTTGTCGCGAAAGCCGGCCGGGCAGCGCCGCACGCACGCGCCGGCCGCGAACTTCAGCGGCGGCCTGCACAGGCGGCCGGTCGTCCGCCGCTCGTACTGATACGATTGCGCCGGGCCGGCCCAGGCCGCCATCGGCATCGCGCCGACCGTCAGGGTCAGCGCCGCGAGGATCGCCCGAGCCGCATGCGTCGACATGATCATGGGTCCCCGGAAGGATGGCTTCAGGACGCCACGCCTTCGCGATGCGACTCGAGGATCGCCATCAGCGAATCCGTCACCGCGTCGATCGGCGCCATGCCGTCCACGGTCTGCAGCATCCCGGCGCGCTCGTAATAGGCCGAGAGCGGGGCGGTCTGGATCCGGTAGGCCTCGAGACGCGAGGCGAACACCTCGGGGGTGTCGTCCTTCCGCACCGGCTGTCCGCGGGCGGCGGTCTCCTCCGCCCGCTTGGCTATGCGGCCGACCAGGACCTTCTCATCGACCTTGAACTCGATCACGGTCGAGAGATGCAGGCCCTTCTCGTCCAGCATCACGTCGAGGGCCTTGGCCTGCTCGACGGTGCGGGGAAAGCCGTCGAGGATGAACCCGCCGCGCGCATCCGCCTCCTCGATCCGGTCGGCGACGATGCCGACGACGATCGCGTCGGACACGAGGCCGCCGCTCTCCATCACTGCCTTCGCCTGGAGTCCGACCGGTGTTCCGGCAGCGACGGCCGCGCGCAGCATGTCGCCGGTGGAAAGCTGCGGGATGCCGAATCGCGCGACGATCCGCTCGGACTGTGTCCCCTTCCCCGCGCCGGGTGGTCCGAGCAGAATGATCCGCATGGGCGTTATCCTCGTCCGTGCCCGTCTCTCAGGGCTTCTTGGCGCGCGGCGACGCCGTGTCGGCGTCGTTCCCGCGTCGGCATTGCTTGTAGCGGCTTCCGCCGGACGGGCGAGCGGGCAAATCGCTGTCCACTCGTCATTCCGGCGATTGTGTCTCTCGTGTCGCCGAGCCGGATCGCCCGACGTGCCGCTCAGCGCCGCCGCTGGGTCGTCGACGCGCCGCGCAGCTTGGCCTTCTTGACGAGGCCCTCGTACTGGTGCGCCATCAGGTGCCCGTGGATCTGCGCCACGGTGTCCATCGTCACCGAGACGACGATGAGCAGCGACGTGCCGCCGAATCCGAGGCTGGCGGAGGCGTAGGAGGCGATGATCTCCGGCACCAGGCAGACGAAGGTCAGGTAGAGCGCGCCGATCAGGGTGATGCGCGTCAGCACCTTGTCGATGAACGCCGCGGTGCGCTCGCCGGGCCGGATGCCGGGGATGAAGCCGCCATGCTTCTTCAGATTGTCGGCGGTCTCCTGCGGGTTGAAGACCACCGCGGTGTAGAAGAACGCGAAGAAGACGATCAGCGCGGCGTAGAGCGCCATGTAGAGCGGACGGCCGTGGCCGAGATAGGTCGTGACCGTCGCCAGCACGCCGGTGCCCTGGTTGGCCGAGAAGCTCGCCACGGTGGCCGGCAGCAGCAGGAGCGACGAGGCGAAGATCGGCGGGATCACGCCCGAGGTGTTGAGCTTCAAGGGAAGGAACGAGGTCTGGCCCTCGTACATCCGGTTGCCGACCTGGCGCTTGGGATAGTTGATCAGCAGCCGGCGCTGGGCGCGCTCCATGAACACGATGAAGTAGACGAGGCCGATCGCGGCGATGCCGACGCCGAGGATTACCGCCGAGGACAGCGCGCCGGTGCGCGACAGCTCGAGCGCACCGATGATGGCGGTCGGCAGGTGGGCGACGATGCCGGCGAAGATGATCAGCGACGAGCCGTTGCCGATGCCGCGCGAGGTGATCTGCTCGCCGATCCACATCAGGAACAGCGTGCCGCCGGTGAGCGTGATCACGGTCGAGGCGAGGAAGAACGGGCCGGGATCGATCGCGGCGCTCGACCCCTGGAGGCCTACGGCGATGCCCCAGGACTGGACCAGCGCCAGCACCACCGTGAGGTAGCGGGTGTACTGGTTGATGACCTTGCGGCCGGACTCGCCCTCCTTCTTCAGCGTCTCGAGGCTCGGGATCACCGAGGTGAGCAGCTGGATGATGATCGAGGCCGAGATGTACGGCATGATGTTGAGCGCGAAGATCGCCATGCGCTCGACGGCACCGCCGGAGAACATGTTGAACAGCCCGAGCACGCCGCCGGCCTGCTGCTGGAAGTTGCGCGCGAACTGTTCCGGGTCGATGCCGGGGATCGGGATGTAGGTCCCGAGCCGGAACACCACGAGCGCGCCGAGGGTGAACCAGATGCGCTTCTTGAGCTCATCCGCCTTCGCGATGGCACCGAAATTGAGGTTCGCGGCGAGCTGCTCGGCGGCTGAGGCCATGGCCTGTGTCCTGATGGTGGGTCACGAGGGAGCCGTGGGGCATCCCTGAAAACGGGAGCGGCGGCCGCATGCGAGGTCGCACGGGCCGCCGCTCGAAGCTTCGACTTAAGGGGTCGCTCCCGGCGAGGCAACCGCGCTCAGGCGGTCGCTTCGCCCTTGCCGCCCAAGTCCTTGCCACCCTTGCCGCGGACCGAGACGCCGGCGCCGTAGGCGACGACGACGCTGCCGCCGGCCTTCTCGACCGCCTCGACCGCTGACTTCGACGCGCGGGTCACCTCGAAGGCGACCTTCGCGGTCAGCTCGCCGACGCCGAGCAGCTTCACGCCGTCGCGGGGACGGGCGATGATCCCGGCCTGCACGAGGGCCTCGACCGTCACGGTCGCGGCCTTGTCGAGCTTGCCGGCGTCGATCGCCTGCTGCACCCGGCCGAGATTCACCTCGTTGAGGTCGGTCGAGTAGAGGTTGTTGAAGCCGCGCTTCGGCAGGCGACGGTGGAGCGGCATCTGGCCGCCCTCGAAGCCCTTAATGGCCACGCCGGTCCGGGCCTTCTGACCCTTCACGCCGCGCCCTGCGGTCTTGCCCTTGCCGGAGCCGATGCCTCGGCCGACGCGCATCCGGTTCTTGGTTGCGCCTTCGTTGTCGCGGATCTCGTTGAGCTTCATCGCGCCCTCCTCAAGCCGCGTCGTCGAGGACGCGCACGAGGTGCGCGACCTTTCGGATCATGCCGCGAACGGCGGGGGTGTCTTCGAGCTCGGAGACACGGTGCAGCTTGTTCAGCTTCAGGCCCACCAGCGTCTGGCGCTGGGAGGCCTCGCGGCGGATCGGGGAACCGATCTGCTCCACGCGGACAGTCTTGCTAGCCATGCTGCCCTCCCCTTACGCGACTGCGGCTTCGGACTGGTCGGACGGGTCCGAATCGGTGCGCCGCGCCTGGAGCGTGGACACCTTGAGACCGCGACGACCGGCGACCGAGCGCGGGCTGTCCTCGTTCTTCAGCGCCTCGAAGGTGGCGCGCACGAGGTTGTAGGGGTTCGAGGAGCCAAGGCTCTTGGCCACGACGTCCTGCATGCCGAGCGTCTCGAACACGGCGCGCATCGGGCCGCCGGCGATGATGCCGGTGCCCTGCGGAGCCGCGCGGAGGATCACCTTGCCGGCGCCGTGACGGCCCTGCACGTCGTGGTGCAGCGTCCGGCCCTCGCGGAGCGAGATGCGGACAAGGCCGCGCTTGGCGGCTTCCGTCGCCTTGCGGATCGCCTCCGGGACTTCGCGGGCCTTGCCGTGGCCGAAGCCGACGCGGCCCTTCTGGTCGCCGACGACGACGAGCGCGGCGAAGCCGAAGCGACGGCCGCCCTTCACCACCTTGGCGACGCGGTTGATGTGGACGAGCTTGTCCACGAACTCGCTGTCGCGCTCCTCGCGGTCGTCGCGGCGGCCGCGGCCACCGCCTTCACGTTCACGTGCCATGTTGCTTCCGTTTCATCTCACTGGCGCGGGCGGCGGGCCCGCTCGCTTGAATCGTCATCGCCGGAGGCGGACACGCCGCCTCCGCACCGCCGAGATTTAGAAGTCGAGGCCACCCTCGCGGGCGGCTTCGGCCAGAGCCTTGATCCGGCCGTGGTACTGGTAGCCCGAGCGGTCGAACACGACCTTCGAGACGCCGGCGGCCTTGGCACGCTCGGCGACGAGCTTGCCCACCGCCGAGGCGGCGGCGACGTCGGCGCCGGTCTTCAGGTCGGCGCGCAGGCCCTTGTCGATCGACGAGGCGGCGGCGAGCGTGACGCCCGCCGCATCATCGATGACCTGAACGTAGATCTGCTTCGACGAGCGGAACACCGACAGGCGCGGCCGGCCGTTGGCGGAGGCGCGGAGCGCCCGGCGCACCCGCGCCTTGCGGCGATCGAGGGCTTCGAGTTTGCGTGACATGTCTCAGCCCCCTTACTTCTTCTTGCCTTCCTTGCGGAAGATGAACTCGCCGGCGTACTTCACGCCCTTGCCCTTGTAGGGCTCGGGACCGCGGTAGTCGCGGATCTCCGCGGCGACCTGGCCGACGACTTGGCGGTCGATGCCGGAGATCGTGATCTCCGTCGGCTTCGGCGTCACGATCGTGATGCCGGCCGGGATCTGGTACTCGATGTCGTGGCTGTACCCGAGCGAGAGCTTGAGCGCCTTGCCGGCCATCGCGGCGCGATAGCCGACGCCGGTGATCTCGAGCTTCTTCTCGAAGCCCTTGGACACGCCCTCGACGAGGTTCGCGACCTGGGCCCGCGAGGTGCCCCAGAGCGAACGCGCCGCCTTGGACTGGTCCTTCGGGGTCACCGTGATCGCGCCGTCCTCGAGCGCCACGTCGACCAGCGAGGGAACCACGAACTGCAGCTCGCCCTTCGAGCCCTTCATCTTCACCGTCTGACCCGTGACCGACGCGGTGACGCCGGCCGGAACGGGGACGGGCTTCTTGCCTACGCGAGACATCTGCCTCTCTCCTTATCCGGGGATCAGAACACCTTGCAGAGCACTTCGCCGCCGACGTTGCGCTCGCGCGCCTCGTGGTCGGCCATGACGCCCTGCGGGGTGGACACGATGGTGACGCCGAGACCGTCGGCGACGCGCGGCAGATCGCCGACGGCCGAGTAGACGCGGCGGCCGGGCTTCGACACGCGCTGGATCGAGCGGATGACGGGCTGGCCGTCGTAGTACTTCAGCTCGATCGCGAACTCCGTCCGGCCGTTGCCGAGTTCGGTGGTCGCGAAGTCGCGGATGTAGCCTTCCGACTTCAGCACGTTCAGGACGTTCGCGCGGAGGCGCGAGCCGGGCGTCGAGACGACGTTGCGACGGCGCATCTGGCCGTTGCGGATGCGGGTGAGCATATCGCCCACGGGATCGTTGACCATGGGTGCCTCCTTACCAGCTCGACTTGACGAGGCCCGGGATCAGGCCCCGGTTCCCGAGCTCGCGCAGCGCGATACGCGAGACGCCCATCTTGCGGTAATAGGCGCGCGGCCGGCCGGTGATCTCGCACCGGTTGCGCACGCGGGTCGGCGACGAGTTGCGGGGAAGCTCCGCGAGCTTGAGGCGCGCCTCGAAGCGCTCCTCCATCTCGAGGGACTCGTCGTTGGCGGTCGCGAGCAGGGCCTGGCGCTTCGCAGCGAAGCGCTTGACCAGCTCCTTCCGGTGGTTGTTCTGTTCGACTGAACTCTTCTTTGCCATTGTCTATCCTCCGGTGTCCGCGTCTAGGTATCCCGAGGGACGCCTACTGCCGGAACGGGAATTGGAAGGCGGCGAGGAGAGCGCGGGCTTCCTCGTCGGTGGTGGCGGTGGTGGCGACGACGATGTCCATGCCCCAGGTCTGCTCGGCCTTGTCGTAGGAGATCTCCGGGAACACGAGGTGCTCCTTGAGGCCGAGCGCGTAGTTGCCGCGGCCGTCGAACGACTTCGGGTTCAGGCCGCGGAAGTCGCGGACGCGCGGCAGCGCGATCGTGACGAGGCGATCCATGAACTCGTACATCTTCTGGCGGCGCAGGGTGACCTTGCAGCCGATCGGCATGCCCTCGCGGACCTTGAAGGTCGCGATCGGCTTGCGGGCCTTGGTGATGACCGGCTTCTGGCCGGCGATCAGCGCAAGGTCGCCGGCGGCGACGGTGGCCTTCTTCGAGTCCGCGGTGGACTCGCCGACGCCCATGTTGATGACGATCTTGTCGATCCGCGGAACCTGCATCGGGTTCTTGTAGCCGAACTGCTCGATGAGCTTCTGGCGGATGACCTCGTCGTAGTGGGCGCGCAGGCGCGGGACGTAGGCGTCCTTGTTGGCCTCAGCCATCGATCTGATCCCCCGTGGTCTTGGCGAAGCGGACCTTGCGGCCGTCTTCGAGGATGCGGAAACCCACGCGGGTCGGCTTGCCGTTCGCGTCCTGCAACGCGAGGTTCGAGAGCTGGATCGCGGCCTCCTTCGAGATGATGCCGCCTTCCTGGTTCTGGCTCTGCTTCTGGTGCTTCTTGACCAGGTTGATCCCGCGGACGAGCGCCTTGTCGTCCTTCGGCATCACCTGGATGACCTCGCCGGAGCGACCGGAATCGCGACCGGTGAGGACGACGACGGTGTCGCCCTTCTTGATCTTGGCTGCCATCACAGCACCTCCGGAGCCAGCGAGATGATCTTCATGTGGTTGCGGGCGCGCAGCTCGCGCGGCACCGGCCCGAAGATGCGGGTCCCGATCGGCTCCTTCTGATTGTTGATCAGCACGGCCGCGTTCTTGTCGAAGCGGATCACCGAACCGTCGGGACGCTTCACTTCCTTGGCGGTCCGCACGACCACCGCCTTCATGACGTCGCCCTTCTTGACGCGGCCGCGCGGGATCGCCTCCTTGATGGACACGACGATGATGTCGCCCACGCCGGCATAGCGCCGCTTCGACCCGCCCAGCACCTTGATGCACATCACGCGACGCGCACCCGAGTTGTCGGCGACGTCCAGATTCGTCTGCATCTGGATCACAGGAGTGACCTTTCCTTGTTTCAGGCGGGTTTCCGCACACGGGCGGTATTGCCCGGCGGACGACGCCTGATGGGGATCTGATGTCCCCGGCTCATATGACAGACCGCGCTATCGGCGCTTATCCAGCGCCGGCGCGGTCACCGCGTACGAAGGGCGCGAACACCCTCTCACATGTCGCGAAGGGGTGCCCACTACACCACGGGGCGCAGGGGCGCAAGACTTTCCGTGCCGGCCCCGGCCTAATCTGTGCCGAGCTCCAGATCCTCGCCGCAGCCGTCGAGGGGTGGGGCGCCGGCACGCCCGGCGTGCTTCGGAGCATTCGACAGACCGACGATTCGGCGGCCGATCCGGTTTCCGTTCTCCACGGCCTCGCCAAAGACGGCCGCGACCATGGCACGGTTCACCATGGCACGGTCCAGGATCTCGGCGCTTCTCAGCGAAAGCGAAGCCTGGGCCAGGCGGCGCACCATCTCCTTGACGAAGGCCGCGCTCGCTCCCCCCGACAGCGCGACCGCGTCGTCGATGGAGCCCTCCTCGAATTGCAGGGCGCCTCCGTAGAGGGCGATCAGCCGCGCCCGGCAGGCGGCGTCGGGATTCGCGATCTCGATCGCCTCGTCGACGCGTCCCGGACGTGAAGCGAGCGCGTCCTCGATCTCCTCGGGCCGGTTGGTGGTCAGGAGGAAGAGGATGTTCGCATCGTCGCCCAGGCCGTCCATCTCGTTGAGCAGCCGGTTCAAGAGGACCTCCGTCTTCGGGCTGTTCATGCCCTCCCGCGAGCGCCCGACCAGATCCACGTCCTCCAGCACGACGATGCTCGGCTGCAGGGTGCGCGCAAGCAGCATGTATCGGGTCAGGTCCTGGACCTGCTCCGCCGTGATCAGGATGGTGGTCCGGGCCGGTAAATTCGAGGCGATGTATCGGATCACGTGGGTCTTCCCGGTGCCGGGCGGGCCATAAAGGAGCAGACCCTTCCGGATCGACTGCCCGAGGCGGCGCAGACCGGCGCGATGCCGGTCGAACGCGAAGACGTGGCGATCCAGGCGCGCCATCGTGGCGTCGTCGAGGATGATCGCCTCTCGGGCCACCGGCGACAGCTTATGGACGGACATCTCCGTACTCATGCCGGAATAGTCGGATCCACCCTCGAAGGAGAGGACCTTGCCGCGATACAGGATCGAGTTCGCGCCCGCCTCTTGAATACGTTTTAGAAACGTGCGCGCGAACGCCTGAGCCTCGGATCCCGGCAGCGTTGCGATCTCGACCTGAGCGAACTTGCCCGACCTGAAGTTGGAATACTGCGACAGGAGCACCGCGACCGGCTGGCCGTCGACCTGGAATAACCAAAGGCCGGTGTTCAACGCCGGGAACGGTTCGCTCTCCCCGATGTCAACGTCGCGATACTGCAACGGCGTGATCGCGATGGCCTGATCATTGCCGCGGACCAGCAGGCCGGAGATCGTCAGCGGACGCTGTTCGTAGGGTTGGTGGACGCCCAACAGGGTCGGGGCGTACAGGTTCACCTGTGCAAGCGTCTCTGCCTGCAGGTCCGGAAGCAGGTGAATGCCGAAGACACGCCTCGAACTAACGATCCCGTTCACGTCCTCGGCGCCGAAGAAGCCGAGGAGGGCTTCCCAGGCGCGATTGGCGTTTTTCAGCATGCGGCTCATCCTCGTTCAGAGGAGCTTCCTCCCGTCAGCGACGCATGACGGCAGGCTCCTCGTGAGGATTGTGCGACGAGGTGCGAAAAGCGCCACCGGCCGACTCGCCGGTCATGGGGAGATCGAGATTGATGGGTCGAACCCAAGCCGCGGTCGAATCGTCGAACGCCCGACACGGTTAGGCACCGACGTCGTTTTCGGATCAGATACGAAAAAACGGGCGCAGAATCTTGCGCCCGTCTCATGGTCCGTCCAAGGCGATCAGGCGGCCGCCGGAGCCTCGGCCGAGGCGGCTTCGCCCTCGATGAGCTTCCAGGTCTTGGTCTTGGAGAAGGGCCGGCACTCCTCGATGAACACCGTGGCCCCGACCTTGGCTACGTTCGCCTCGTCGTGGGCATGGTAGTTCTTCGAGCGGCGAACGGTCTTCTTCATCACTGGGTGGGTGAAGCGGCGCTCCACCTTCACGACGATGGTCTTCTCGCCCTTGTCGCTGACGACGACGCCCTGCAATACGCGCTTCGGCATGATGAAACTCCTCAGGCCGACGTCGCCTGCAGCGTCTTCTGACGCTGCAGGGTGCGGACGCGGGCGATGTCGCGACGGACTTCGCGGACGCGGGCGACGTTCTCGAGCTGGCCGGTGGCCCCCTGAAAGCGCAGGTTGAACTGCTCCTTCTTGAGGTTCAGCAGTTCGTCGCTCAACTGGTCCGGCGACAGGGCGGCGAGATCCGACTGTCTCTGTGACGACTTCATGATCTGCCTCCCTTTAGTCGGCGATGCGTTGCACGACGCGCGTGCGGATGGGCAGCTTGGCGGCGCCCAGGCGGAGCGCCTCCTTCGCGATGTCCTCGGCGACACCGTCGACCTCGAACATGATGCGGCCCGGGTGGACGCGGGCGGCCCAGTACTCGGGCGCGCCCTTGCCGGAGCCCATGCGGACTTCGGTCGGCTTCGACGTGACCGGAACGTCGGGGAAGATCCGGATCCAGACCCGGCCCTGACGCTTCATCTCACGGGTGATCGCGCGGCGGGCCGCCTCGATCTGGCGCGCGGTGATGCGCTCGGGCTCCACCGCCTTCAGGCCGAACTGGCCGAAATTCAGGTCGAAGCCGCCCTTGGCCGCACCGGAGATGCGACCTTTGAACTGCTTACGAAACCGGGTCTTCTTGGGTTGCAACATGGCAGCCTCTCAACACCTTCCTTGGCTCGGGGGTCCGACGATCGCGCTTAGGCGTGATCGCGGCGACCGCGACCGCGGTCACCCTCGCCATCGCGCTCGCGACGACCGCCCGAACGGCCGCCCTCTTCCTGCGCCTTCTTATCCTGCGCCATCGGGTCGTGCTCGAGGATCTCGCCCTTGAACACCCAGACCTTGATGCCGCACGTTCCGTAGGTCGTGAACGCGGTGGCCGTGCCGTAGTCGACGTCGGCGCGCAGCGTATGCAGGGGCACGCGGCCCTCGCGGTACCATTCCTGGCGGGCGATCTCGGCGCCGCCGAGACGGCCGGAGCAGTTGATCCGGATGCCCTCGGCCCCGAGGCGCATCGCCGACTGCACGGCGCGCTTCATGGCGCGACGGAAGGCGACGCGGCGCTCGAGCTGCTGCGCGATCGAGTCGGCCACCAGCACGGCGTCGATCTCGGGCTTCCGGACCTCGACGATGTTGATGGTCACGTCGGCCTTGGTCATCGTGTTGACCAGCTTGCGCAGCTTCTCGATGTCGGCGCCCTTCTTGCCGATCACCACGCCCGGACGGCCCGAGTGGATGGTGACGCGGCACTTCCGGTGCGGGCGCTCGATGACGATCTTGGAGACCGCCGCCTGCTTGAGCTGCTTCATGAGGGCGGCGCGGATCGCGACGTCCTCGTGCATCAGCTTGACGTATTCGGTCTTGCCGGCGAACCAGCGGGAATCCCAGGTCCGGTTGATGCCGAGCCGGAGACCGATCGGGTTGACTTTCTGACCCATCAGATTCTCCTCAGGCCGCTTCGGCGGTGCGGACTTCGCGAACCACGATGGTGAGGTTCGAGAAAGGCTTCAGGATGCGCGCGCCGCGGCCGCGGGCGCGGGCGTGGAAGCGCTTCAGGACCAGCGCCTTGCCCACGAAGGCCTGAGTGACGACGAGGTCGTCGACGTCCAGATCGTGGTTGTTCTCGGCGTTGGCGATCGCGCTCTCGAGGCACTTCTTGACCTCGGTCGAGATGCGCTTGCGGGAGAACTCGAGGTCGGCGAGCGCCGACTCGACCTTCTTGCCGCGGATCATCTGCGCGACGAGGTTGAGCTTCTGGGGCGAGACACGGAGCATCCGTGCCACGGCCTTGGCCTCGTTCTCGGGCAGCGCGCGGGGGGTGGCTTGCTTGCCCATGTCAGCGCCTCTTCGCCTTCTTGTCGGCCGCGTGGCCGTGGAAGGTGCGGGTCGGCGAGAACTCGCCGAACTTGTGACCGACCATTTCCTCGGAGACGTAGACCGGGATGTGCTTCTGCCCATTGTGCACACCGAAGGTGAGCCCGATGAACTGCGGCAGGATGGTGGAGCGACGGCTCCAGATCTTGATGACCTCGTTCCGGCTCGACCCGCGAGCCGCCTCGGCCTTCTTGAAGAGGTAGCCGTCGACGAACGGCCCCTTCCAGAGTGAGCGTGCCATGATGGTTACTTCTTGCGGTTGTGGCGGCTGGACAGGATGAAGACGTCGGTCCGCTTGTTCGAGCGGGTCTTCTTCCCCTTGGTCGGCACGCCCCAGGGCGTCACCGGGTTACGGCCGCCCGAGGTGCGTCCCTCGCCGCCGCCGTGCGGGTGGTCGACCGGGTTCATGGCCACGCCGCGGACGTGCGGACGCTTGCCGAGCCACCGGTTGCGCCCGGCCTTGCCGAGCGAGATGTTCATGTGGTCCGGGTTCGAGACCGCACCCACCGTCGCGTAGCACTGGCCGTGGACCAAGCGCTGCTCGCCGGAGTTCAGGCGGAGCGTCACGTAGCCCTGGTCGCGCCCGACGATCTGAGCGTAGTTGCCGGCGGAGCGGGCGACGGCGCCGCCCTTGCCAATCTTCAGCTCGATGTTGTGCACGATCGTGCCCACCGGCATGCCGCCGATCGGCCCAGCATTGCCCGGCTTGATGTCGACGCCCTCGCCCGAGACCACCTTGTCGCCCGGCTGAAGGCGCTGCGGAGCGATGATATAGCTCTGCTTGCCGTCCGGGTAGTTGATCAGCGCGATGAACGCCGTGCGGTTCGGATCGTACTCGATCCGCTCGACGGTCGCCGACACGCCCGGCTGCGACCGACGCTTGAAGTCGACGAGACGGAGCGAGCGCTTGTGACCGCCGCCGCGGAAGCGGACGGTGATCCGCCCGAGGTTGTTGCGGCCGCCCGAGGACGACTTGCCCTCGGTCAGCGCCTTCACCGGCTTGCCCTTGTAGAGCTCACGGCGGTCGACCAGCACGAGCTGGCGCAGGCTCGGCGTGACCGGTTTGAATGTCTTCAAGGCCATCGGCTTAAATCCCTACCCGGTCTATGTCAGAGGCCGGTCGTGACGTCGATCGTGTCACCTTCGGCGAGGGTCACGACCGCTTTCTTCACGTCCGAACGCTGTCCGCGCATGCCGCGGAAGATCTTCTTCTTGCCCTTGGTCACGAGGGTGTTCACCGCCGTGACCTTGACGTCGAACAGCTTCTCGACCGCTTCCTTGATCTGCGGCTTGGTGGCCTTCGGAGCGACCCGGAAGACGACCTTGTTCTGCTCGGTGAGGTTCGTCGCCTTCTCGGTGATGACCGGGGAGACGATGATGTCGTAGTGGCGCGGATCGGCACTCATTTGAAACGCTCCTCCAGCGCGTCGATCGCGGCGCGGGTCAGCACGAGCGTGTCGCGGCGCAGGATGTCGTAGACGTTGATGCCCTGCACGGGCAGCACGTCGATCATCGGGATGTTGCGGGCGGCGCGGCCGAAGTTCTCGTCGACCTCGGCGCCGCCGATGATCAGCGCGCTCGAGAGACCCATCTTGCCGAAGCGCTCGACGAGACCCTTGGTCTTGTGATCCTCGATCTTGATGTCGTCGACGACGATGAGGGTCGAGGCCTTGGCCTTGGCCGACAAGGCGTGACGCAGGGCCAGGGCACGGACCTTCTTGGGAAGGTCGTGGCCGTGGTCGCGGACGACCGGGCCGAACGCACGGCCGCCGCCGCGGAACTGCGGAGCCGAGGCTGCGCCGTGACGCGCGTTGCCGGTGCCCTTCTGCTTGTACAGCTTCTTACGGGTCCGGTTCACGTCCGAGCGGTTCTGCACGGCGTGGGTGCCCGCACGACGCTTGGCGAGCTGCCAGCGCACCATGCGCTGGAGCAGGTCGGCGCGGGGCTCGAGGCCGAAGATGGCCTCGTCGAGCTCCACCGAGCCGGCGCCGGCGCCGTCGAGGGTGGTGATATCGAGCTTCATCACGCGTTCTCCTCGGCAGCGGGCGCCTCGGGGGCGGATTGCGGGGCAGCCGACGCGCCGTTCTCACGGAACTTGCCGGGCTGGGGAACTTCGGCCGGAAGCTTGTGCTTCACCGCGTCCCGGATCTGGATCCAGCCGCCGGCGACGCCGGGAACCGCACCCTCGACCAGGATCAGGCCGCGCTCGACGTCCGTGCGGACGACGCGCAGGTTCTGCGTGGTGACGCGGTCGACGCCCATGTGACCGGGCATCTTCTTATTCTTGAAGGTCTTGCCCGGATCCTGACGGCCGCCGGTCGAACCGATGGAGCGGTGCGAGATCGACACGCCGTGGGTGGCGCGCAGACCGCCGAAGTTCCAGCGCTTGATGCCGCCGGCGAACCCCTTACCCGTGGTCGTGCCCGTCACGTCGACGAACTGGCCCGGGATGAAGTGATCGGCCGTGATCTCGGCGCCCACCGGGATCAGCGCGTCCTCGGACACGCGGAACTCGGCAATCTTCTGCTTCGGCTCGACCTTGGCGACCGCGAAGCGGCCACGCTCGGCGGCCGAGACGTTCTTGACCTTCGCCTTGCCGACGCCGAGCTGGACGGCGACGTAGCCGTTCTTCTCGACGGTGCGGTGGGCGACCACCTGGCATTGTTCGATCTTGAGCACGGTGCAGGGAACGTGTTCCCCCGCTTCCGTGAAGATCCGGGTCATGCCGACCTTCTGTGCAATGACGCCTGAGCGCATAAGGTGTCTCCCTCGCGCGATGAAACGGTAAGCTCTAAACCCGGCGGGGCTTAGAGCTTGATCTCCACGTCCACGCCAGCGGCGAGGTCGAGCTTCATCAGCGCGTCCACGGTCTGGGGGGTCGGATCGACGATATCGAGCACGCGCTTGTGGGTGCGCATCTCGAACTGCTCGCGCGACTTCTTGTCGATGTGCGGCGAGCGGTTGACCGTGAACTTCTCGATATGGGTCGGCAGCGGGATCGGGCCGCGGATGGTCGCGCCGGTCCGCTTGGCGGTGGAGACGATCTCGCGGGTGGACGCATCCAGGATGCGATGATCGAACGCCTTCAGGCGGATGCGGATGTTTTGACCGTTCATGACCTAAACCTCGACGGAAACGTGTTGGGCGGGCGCGAGGGCCCTTCCCTCAATCGTCCCCTGACGGATGCTGTGTCCGGGCACCGGCCCTAAGTCCCGGGAGACGAAGGGCCGATCTGTCTGACGACTACGCGTTGATGGCGGCGACGACGCCGGCGCCGACGGTTCGGCCGCCCTCGCGGATGGCGAAGCGCAGCTTCTCCTCCATGGCCACCGGCACGATCAGCGTGACGTCCATGGTCACGTTGTCG
>NZ_VRVH01000083.1:0-16763 GCF_008040095.1 Methylobacterium sp. WL6
GGATCCGGGCGTCGCCCGGGAAGCCGCCGGCGCGCGCGCCGCCGATGCGGCGCACGGACGGGATCGCCCAGGCCAGGCCGGCTTCGACCGGCGAGGTGTCGGGGCCGATATCGGCGCCGTGCAGGCACAGGCCGGCTTCGAGCCGAAGCGAATCGCGGGCGCCGAGCCCGATCGGCATCACCGCCGCGTCCGCGAGCAGGGCCTCGGCGACGGCCTCGGCGGCGACGTCCGGCAGCGAGATCTCGAAGCCGTCCTCGCCGGTGTAGCCGGAGCGGGTCACGAGGCAGGCATGCCCGAGGATCGGAACCTCCGCCGCATCCATGAAGCGCATCGCCGCGACCTGTGGGGCGATGCGCGCCAGGGCGGCTTCCGCCTTCGGGCCCTGGAGCGCGATCAGCGCGCGGTCGAGCGCCGTCGCCGTCACCGCGGCGGGAAGGTAGGCCCGGAGATGGGCGAGGTCGGCCGCCTTGTTGGCGGCGTTGACCACCAGCACCAGCCGGTCGCCGAGATTGCCCACCATCAGGTCGTCGCGGATGCCGCCGGCGGCGTCGGTCAGCAGGCCGTAGCGCTGCCGGCCGGGCTTCAGCCCGACGATGTCGGCCGGGATCAGGGCCTCGAGGGCGCGGGCGGCCTCGGCCGGGTCGTCCGCCGCGAGCGCGATCTGGCCCATATGGGACACGTCGAACAGGCCGGCGTTCGCGCGGGTGTGAAGGTGCTCCTTCAGCAGCCCGGCGGGATAGTGCAACGGCATGTCGTAGCCGGAGAACGGCACCATCCGCGCGCCGCGGCGCAGATGCAGGGCGTGCAGCGGGGTGCGCAGCAGGCCGGAAGCGCGGGGGGTGTCGACGGTCGCGAGGGGATCCGCATGCATCTGGTGTTTCCACGACGACGAGCCGCCGAAGAACGCGGATGCGTTCCTCGGATGCCCCCATCTGTCGCGGTTACCTGAGAGCTTCCCCCGGACGCCGCGTCGGCGGTCTCCGAGGTTTCTCCTTCGGTGGGCGCCAGGTGGCGCCTCTCTCCAGATCGTCCAACGATACGGTGATTGTGCCTGAGAGTTTCCGGGGGTGGTTGCTCCGTCGGCGCCATGATCGGTCGTCGGACCGATCTGGGCTCTCCCGTATCGCTTTATGCGGACGCGGCCAGACTGGCATGCTGCGATGCGGCCGGCAAGCGCCGGCCGGACAACCTGCCCCTGACTGTCACGCTTTCCGCTGCCGGAAGGGGTGTCATCGGCCGGGGAATGTTCGCGCCGCCTTCGAAAACGCGATGGACGCCGCCGGCGCTTCCGGCGATACATCCTGCTAAAGATGCAGGGGAGGGTTGCGTTTGGCACAGGACATCATCCTGTCCACGACCGGGTTGACCAAGGAGTTCAAGGGGTTCCGCGCCGTGAACGGCGTGACGCTCGAGGTTGTGCGCGGCACCATCCACGCGCTGATCGGCCCGAACGGCGCCGGCAAGACCACCTGCTTCAACCTTCTCACCAAGTTCCTCAGCCCCACGGCCGGCGCGATCCATTACAAGGGCCGCGACATCAGCCGCCTGCAGCCGGCCGACGTCGCCCGGCTCGGGCTGGTGCGCTCGTTCCAGATCTCGGCGGTGTTCCCCCACCTCACGGTGATGGAGAACGTCCGCATCGCGCTGCAGCGGCGCAAGCACGGCGACTCCTTCGAGTTCTGGCGCGCCGAGACGGTGCTGCGCCGCCTCGATGCCGAGGCCCTGGACCTCGTCGACCAGGTCGGCCTGTCGGAATTCGCCGGCCACCAGGCGGTGGAGCTGTCCTACGGCCGCAAGCGCGCGCTCGAGATCGCCACCACCCTGGCGCTCGATCCCGAGATGCTGCTGCTCGACGAGCCGATGGCCGGGATGGGCCACGAGGACGTCGAGCGCACCGCGGCCCTGATCCGCCGGGTCGGCAAGGACCGCACCATCCTGATGGTCGAGCACAACCTGTCGGTGGTCGCCTCGCTCTCCGACCGGATCACCGTGCTGGCCCGCGGCCAAGTGCTGGCGGAGGGCGACTACGCCACCGTGTCGAAGGATCCGCGCGTGATCGAGGCGTATATCGGGGCCGGGCATGGCTGAGGCGGCGCTGAAGACCGTTCCGCGCGCGGGCTCGGACGCCCTGCTGGCGGTGCGCGGCCTGGAGGGCTGGTACGGCGAGAGCCACGTCCTGCACGGGATCGACCTCGACGTGCGGGCCGGCGAGGTGGTGACGCTGCTGGGCCGCAACGGCGCGGGCAAGACCACGACGCTGCGCGCCATCATCGGCATCCTGGCGCGCCGCGCCGGCTCGATCACCTACGAGGGCGTCGAGACGATCGGGATGGCCTCGCGCAACATCGCGCGGCTCGGCCTCGGCTACGTGCCGGAGGAGCGCGGAATCTTCGCGAGCCTCACGGTGGCCGAGAACCTGATGCTGCCGCCGATCGTGAAGCCGGGCGGCATGTCGGTGGCCGAGATCCACACCCTGTTCCCGAACCTCAAGGAGCGGGCCGGCAGCCAGGGCACCAAGCTCTCGGGCGGCGAGCAGCAGATGCTGGCCATCGGCCGCATCCTGCGCACCGGCGCCAAGCTGATCCTGCTGGACGAGCCGACCGAGGGGCTCGCCCCCGTCATCGTCCAGCAGATCGGCCGGACGATCCGGGAGCTGAAGGGCCGCGGCTACACCATCGTTCTCGTCGAGCAGAACTTCCGCTTCGCCCAGACGCTCGCCGACCGCCACGTGGTGATCGAGCAGGGGCGGGTGGTCGACGAGATCGCCAACGACGCGCTTGACGCCAATATCGACAAGCTCCACGCCTATCTCGGGGTCTGAAGACCTCGGGCATCGACGGACTTCTAGAGTCCTCATACGAAGAGAAACGCGACGCACGAGGCCGACGACGGACGGGCACTTGGCCCCGACGCGTAAAACGGCCGGCGCACCGAGGAGGACGGACCGGATGCTGAGACGAATGCTGCTTGCCGCCGCGCTGGGGACCCTGACGGCGGCGGCCGCGCAGGGTCAGACGCCGGTCAAGATCGGCGTGCTCACCGACCGCTCCGGCGTCTACGCCGACATCGCGGGCGAGGGCTCGCTCGTGGCCGCCCGGATGGCGGTCGAGGACTTCAAGGCCGCCGACAAGGGCCTCAAGGTCGAGGTCATCTCGGCCGACCACCAGAACAAGCCCGACGTCGGCTCGGCGATCGCGCGGCAATGGTACGACCGCGACGGCGTCGACATGATCATCGACGGCGTGACCTCCTCCGTGGCCCTGGCGATCAATCAGGTCACCAAGGAGAAGAACAGGACCTTCATCGACACCGGCGCCGGCACCGCCGACCTCACCGGCGTGCAATGCACCCCCAACACCGTGCACTGGGTCTACGACACGGTGGCGCTCGCCAACGGCACCGGCGGCGCCATGGTCAAGCGCGGCGGCGACACCTGGTTCTTCCTCACCGCCGACTACGTCTTCGGCCAGACGCTCCAGCGCGACACCACAGCGGTCGTCACCAAGAACGGCGGCAAGGTCGTCGGCTCGGTCAAGACCCCGTTCCCGACCGCCGACTTCTCCTCGTTCCTGCTGCAGGCGCAGGGGTCGGGCGCCAAGGTGATCGGGCTCGCCAACGCCGGCGGCGACACCATCAACGCGATCAAGCAGGCCGGCGAGTTCGGCATCACCGAGGGCGGGCAGGCGCTGGCCGGCCTCCTCGTCTTCTCCTCCGACGTGCATTCGCTCGGCACCAAGGTGGCCCAGGGGCTCGTCCTGACCGAGCCGTTCTACTGGGACCTCACCGACGCCACCCGCGCCTTCTCGGACCGCTTCGCCAAGCAGATGGGCGGCAAGAAGCCCACCGCCAACCATGCCGGCGTCTACGCGGGCACGCTCCACTACCTCAAGGCGGTCGAGGCGCTGAAGGCGGCCTCCGACGGCGCCAAGGTCGTCGCCAGGATGAAGGACATGCCGACCGACGACCCGCTCTTCGGCAAGGGCACGATCCGCGTCGACGGGCGCAAGATCCACGACATGTACCTGTTCGAGGTCAAGAAGCCCGCCGAATCCAAGGGCGAGTGGGACCTCTACAAGCTGCTGGCCACCATCCCCGGCAACGAGGTGTTCCGCCCGCTGAACGAGGGCGGCTGCCCCCTCGTGAAGGGCTGAGCGGTTGGCGTTCTCCCGCGGCGCACGGCGCGCCGCGGCGTCGGGGCAGACGATGGCTGGGTTGCGATGACCACGATCTTCGGCGTGCCGATGCAGGCGCTGTTCGGCCAGCTCCTGCTCGGGCTGATCAACGGCTCGTTCTACGCGATCCTCAGCCTGGGGCTGGCAATCATCTTCGGGCTTCTGAACATCATCAACTTCGCCCACGGGGCGCTGTACATGATGGGCGCCTTCGTCGCCTGGATGCTGCTCAACTACCTCGGGGTCAACTACTGGTGGGCGCTGGCCCTGGCACCGCTCCTCGTCGGCGCCTTCGGCATCGTGCTCGAGCGGGTGCTGATCGCGCGCCTGTACAAGCTCGACCACCTCTACGGCCTGCTGCTGACCTTCGGCATGGCGCTGATCATCCAGGGGCTGTTCCGCAACTACTACGGCGTCTCGGGCCTGCCCTACGCGATCCCGCCGGAACTCTCCGGCGGGCAGCGCCTGCCGTTCATGTTCCTGCCGAACTACCGCGCCTGGGTCGTGGTCGCGTCGCTGGCCGTGTGCCTGGCCACCTGGCTCGTCATCGAGAAGACCAAGCTCGGCTCGTACCTGCGCGCGGCGACCGAGAACCCGACCCTGGTCCAGGCCTTCGGCGTCAACGTGCCCCTGTTCCTGACCCTGACCTACGGCTTCGGCGTCGCGCTCGCGGGCTTCGCCGGGGTGCTCGCCGCGCCGATCTACTCGGTCAACCCCAACATGGGCGCCGACATCATCATCGTGGTCTTCGCCGTGGTGGTGATCGGCGGCATGGGCTCGATCCTCGGCTCGGTCATCACCGGGTTCGGCCTCGGGCTGATCGAGGGGCTGACCAAGGTGTTCTATCCCGAGGCCTCGGCCACCGTGATCTTCGTGATCATGGTGCTGGTGCTGCTGGTGAAGCCCGCCGGCCTGTTCGGGCGGACGGCCTGATGCGCCAGCCCACGCCGACGAGCGCCGAGGCCGGCCCGCCCACGCGCGGTCGGCGGCAAGCGCGACCGCGCGTCGCCGCAGGTGCGGCGGACGCCATCGGCCGTTCACGGTCGATGGCCATCCAGACAGACGGATTCTGACATGGCCGACACCGCCGCCCTCGCTCCCGCGGACGCCGCCATCGCCCCGGTCATTTCCGAAGGCAGGGACGACCGCGCCCTGCATCGCAGGATCATGCTCGGCATCGCCGTGTTCCTCGCGGTGGCGCCGTTCGTGCTCTACCCCGTGTTCCTGATGAAGGTGCTGTGCTTCGGGCTGTTCGCGCTCGCGTTCAACCTGCTGCTCGGCTACGGCGGCCTGCTCTCCTTCGGGCACGCCGCGTATTTCGGGATGGCGAGCTATCTCTGTGCCTACGCGGCCAAGGTCTGGGGCCTGAGCCCGGAACTCGCGATCCTCTGCGGCACGCTGACGGCGGCGCTGCTCGGGCTGGTCTTCGGGGCGCTCGCGATCCGGCGCCAGGGCATCTACTTCTCGATGATCACGCTGGCGCTCGCGCAGATGGCGTTCTTCTTCTCGCTTCAGGCCAAGTTCACCGGCGGCGAGGACGGGATCCAGGCGGTGCCGCGCGGCGCCCTGTTCGGCACGATCAGCCTCGCCGACGACCGCGCGCTCTACGTCCTCGTGGCTCTGGTGTTCATGGGCGGCCTGCTGCTGATCTACCGCATCATCCACTCGCCGTTCGGGCAGGTGCTGAAGGCGATCCGCGACAACGAGCCCCGCGCGATCTCGCTCGGCTACCGGGTGAACCAGTACAAGCTCGCGGTATTCGTGCTCTCGGCGACGCTCGCGGGGCTCGCCGGCTCCACCAAGGCGATCGTGTTCCAGCTCGCCTCCCTCACCGACGTGCACTGGGCGATGTCGGGCGAGGTGGTGCTGATGACGCTGGTCGGCGGCATGGGCACGGTGTTCGGGCCGATCATCGGCGCGCTGGTGATCGTCACGATGGAGACCTACCTCGCGCAGTTCGGCGCCTGGGTGACGATCATCCAGGGCGTGGTCTTCGTGCTCTGCGTGCTGCTGTTCCGCGAGGGCATCGTCGGCCTGATCGCGCGGATCACCCGGCGTCCGCTGTGACCCGGGCCGGCGGTGGCGCGGGGAGGGTGGGCGCATGAGTCCGTTCGAAACCGGGCTCGACCGCTCGGCCGCGAACTGCGCGGCGCTGACGCCCGTGAGCTTCCTGGCGCGCGCCGCCGACGCCTTCGCCGACCGCTTGGCGGTGATCGACGGCGACCGGCGCCTGACCTATCGCGCGCTCGACGCCCGCTGCCGCCGCCTCGCCGCGGCGCTGGGGGGGCGCGGGATCGGCCGGCTCGACACGGTGGCGATCCTGGCCGGCAACGTGCCCGCGATGATCGAGGCGCACTTTGCCGTGCCGATGCTCGGCGCGGTGCTGAACCCGCTCAACACCCGCCTCGACGCCGCCACGCTCGCCGCCTCGCTGACCCATGGCGGGGCCCGGGCGCTGATCGTCGACGCGCCGTTCCGGGCGCTCGCCGCCGAGGCGCTGGAGGCCGTCGCGAACCCGATCCTGGTGATCGCCGTGGACGACCCCGGGGGCGGCGGCCTCGCCTACGAGGACCTCGTCGCGGAGGGCGACCCGGACTTCGTCGGGCCGGGGCCGGACGACGAGTGGCAGTCGCTCTGCCTGCTCTACACCTCGGGCACCACCGGCGACCCGAAGGGCGCGGTCTACAGCCACCGCGGCGCCTACCTCCAGGCGCTCGGCAACGCGCTCACCTTCGGGCTCTCGCCGGGCAGCGTCTATCTCTGGACGCTGCCGATGTTCCATTGCAGCGGCTGGTCCTACCCCTGGGCGGTGGTGGCGGCCGGCGGCACCCAGGTCTGCCTGCGCCGGGTCGAGCCGGCTGCGATCTATCGGGCGATCGCCGAGCACGGCGTCACGCATCTGTGCGGCGCGCCGATCGTGCTGTCGATGATCGTCAACGCCCCCGCGGACGTGCGCAGGCCGTTCCCGCAGCGGGTGCGCTGCGCGACGGGCGGCGCCGCGCCGCCCTCGACCGTGATCGCCGCGATGGAGGCGGCCGGCTTCGCGGTGACCCACCTCTACGGCGCCACCGAAAGCTACGGCCCGGCGACGATCTGCGTGCCCGGCCCCGACTGGGACCGGTTGGAGCCCGGCGAGCGCCACCGCCGCATGGCCCGCCAGGGCGTGGCGCTGCCGACGGTCGAGGCCGTGCGCGTCGTCGATCCCGGAACGCTGGCGGCGGTGCCGCGGGACGGCGCAACGGTCGGCGAGATCGCCCTGCGCGGCAACACCGTGATGAAGGGCTACCTCAAGAACCCCGAGGCGACGGCCGCGACGCTTCGCGACGGCTGGTACCTCTCGGGCGACCTCGCGGTGCAGCACCCCGACGGGCAGATCGAGATCAAGGACCGCGCCAAGGACATCATCATCTCCGGCGGCGAGAACATCTCCAGCCTGGAGATCGAGGAGGTCCTGACCCGCCACCCCGCGGTGATGCTCGCCGCCGTGGTCGCGCAGCCCGACGCCAAATGGGGCGAGAGCCCCTGCGCCTTCCTGGAGCTCAAGGCCGGCGCGACCGCGCCGAGCGAGGCCGAGATCGTCGCCTTCTGCCGGGCCGGCCTCGCCCGCTTCAAGGTGCCGAAGCGGATCGTGTTCGGCCCCCTGCCGAAGACCGCCACGGGCAAGATCCAGAAGTCCGTGCTGCGCGAGCAGGCCCGCGCGCCGTAGACGCGCGCGCCCCGGCAAGGCGTCGCTCCGGACACGATCGGATACGCACCGTTACGCTTCGTTAACCATCCGCTCGCCATCCTGTGGCCTTCAAGCCGGGAGCGACCGTGGTGACCCAGACCCTGACCCTCAGCTTCGACGACCCCACCGCCGAGTGCCCGCTGCCGCCCGACGCGCTCGGCCGGATCTCCCGCGCCGACCCGGAGACCGTGTCGGCGATGGTCTGCGAGATCCCCGAAGCGACACGCGCGCGGCTGGCGGTCTACCTCTACGGCCGCAGCCACACCCACGAACTCGGCATCCGGATCGCGGCCACCTGCGACGGCGCGGTGCTGCGCCGCGCCGCCGGCCTCGTCGGCAACACCCTCTACGACCTGTCGCGCCGCCCCTACGCCGCCCCGAGCTACGGCAACCACCGTTCGCAGGGCAGCCGGATCAGCCTCGGCGGTCCGCGCCTCGACAGCCGCCGCGGCTAGAGCGGTTGCCCTCATCGATCGATCGCGGAAACGAGTCTGACCTGCTGAGGGGCCGCATGTTCGTCACGCAGGCCGGCATCCGCCGCCCTTGAGAATGCTCCGCGGCGGTACGGACGGCACAGGACGTGGTACGGCCGGCCCCTCTGCGAGGGATGCCGCCATGTCGTGGATCAGCCTCACCCGGTTGCGGCTTCGCGGCTGGCGGTTCGTGCCCGGATTCGCGTGGTACGCGATCCGGTCGAGCCGGCAGGCCTCCAGGGCCGCCGGCTACCGCGACGGCGCGCTGCTCAACGACGCCAAGCTGACCTTCTAGACCGTCACCGCCTGGACCGACGAGGCGGCGATGCGCGCCTACGTGCCGGCCGGCGACCACCGCGCGGCGATGGGAAAGCTCAGCCGCTGGTGCGACGAGGCCTCAGTCGCCCACTGGATCGCGCCGGGCCTGCCGGACTGGCCCGAGGCCGACCGGCGGATGCGAGAGACCGGCCGGCCCTCCAAGGTCCGCCATCCGTCGCCCGCGCACGCGGCGCTCGCCGACGATCCGCCGCGCACGACCCGCGGCGGACGGCTTCCCCGGGCGGCCGGCTGAGCCGGCCCGCTCAGCCCGGTTTCCGCTCGTCGGCCTTCAGCTCCGGGAAGTCCGACTGGGCGAAGGCCAAGCCCCGGAACGGGTCGTCGGTGGTGCCGTCGTGCTCCAGGCGCCGGAGCTGGACCCGGCGGATCTTGCCGGAGATGGTCTTGGGCAGCTCCGCGACGAACTCGATCGCCCGCAGCCGCTTGAACGTCGCGAGCCGCGCGTTGGTGAAGCGGAAGATGTCGAGGGCGGTCTCCCGCGTCGCCTCCGCGCCGCCGACGAGCGACACGAAGGCCTTCGGGATCGTGTAGCGGATCGCGTCGGGCGCCGGCACCACCGCCGCCTCGGCCACCGCCGCATGCGCGATCAGCACGCTCTCCAGCTCGAACGGGCTGATGCGGTAGCCGGAGGACTTGAACACGTCGTCGGCGCGCCCGACGAAGGTCAGGGTTCCGTCCGGCTCGACGAAGGCGACGTCGCCGGTGCGGTAGAGCGGCCCGTCCGCGCCGGAAAGGTGGCCGGCGCCGTCGTCGTAGCCCTGCATCAGGGCGGCCGGGCGGTGCTCGCCGAGGGCGAGGCAGACCTCGCCCTCGCTCGCCGGCTGATCGTCGATGTCGAGGATGCGGACCGTGTAGCCCGGCAGCGGCCGCCCCATGGCGCCGGGCTTCACCGTCTGGCCCGGGGTGTTGGCGACCTGGGCCGTGGTCTCGGTCTGGCCGTAGCCGTCGCGGATGGTCAGGTTCCAGGCGTCGCGCACCCGCTCGATCACCTCCGGGTTCAGCGGCTCGCCGGCGGCGCAGACCTCGCGCAGCGCCAGGTCGTGCCCGGTCAGGTCCTCCTGGATCATCAGCCGCCACACCGTCGGCGGCGCGCACAGGGTGGTGACGCGGCAGCGGGCGAGCACCGCGAGCAGGGCAGGGGCCGAGAACGGCGCCTGGTTGACCACGAACACCGTGGCGCCGGCGTTCCAGGGGGCGAAGACCGAGGACCAGGCGTGCTTGGCCCAGCCGGGAGAGGAGACGTTGCAATGGACGTCGCCGGGCTGCAGCCCGAGCCAGTACATCGTCGACAGGCTGCCGACCGGATACGAGCGGTGGCTGTGCCGCACGAGCTTGGGCTTCGCCGTGGTGCCGGAGGTGAAGTACAGCAGGAACGGGTCGTCGGCGCCGGTCGCCGCGTCGGGCGCGAACGCGTCGGAGGCCGAGAATGCGGCCGCGTAGGGCTGCCAGCCGGGCTCGGCCGGCCCGGTCGTCAGGCGCACCACCGGCCCCAGGTCGAGGCCCTCGAACTTCGGCACCTGATCGGCCCCGGCCACGATCAGCCGCGGCCGCCCGCGCTCCAGCCGGTCGGCCAGCTCGCCGTCGGTCAGCAGCGTGGTCGCCGGGATCACGATCGCCCCGAGCTTCATCGCCGCCAGCATCGTCTCCCACAGGGCCGGCACGTTGCCGAGCAGCAGCAGCAGGGTGTCGCCGCGTCGCAGGCCCAGCGACCGCAGGTGGTTGGCGACCTGGTTCGAGCGCCGGCTCATCTGCGAGAACGAAACCTTCGTCTCCGCCCCCGAGGCCGCGTCGACGATCCACAGGGCAGGGCGGTCGCGGGTCTCCGGGCGGGTCGCGAGATCCGCGTCGAACCAGTCGAGCGCCCAGTTGAACGCCGCCGCGTCCGGCCATCGGAAGCCCGCATAGGCCGCCGCGTAGTCGGTGCGGCGGGCCAGAAGAAAGTCGCGGGACTCGCGAAAGCTCGGCATCGGCGTCTTCCCTGGTTTTCGGTGGCTTTTCCGTTGTCTTGTGTTCGATCAGTCTTTTGCTGAACTGAAGCTTCGGCGGATCCTCTTTCCCCTCTGCGGGGGCTATCACGTCCGCCCGGCTCGCGCGTTTCGGTTCGAAAACCCCCACCGTCATCCCGCAGCGCCGGAGGCGAGCCCGGCGACTGTCTTCAGGGTCAAGGGTGATGTGGGGATCCAGTGCCGCCGACAGTGCAAGCTAGAGCACAACCTGCGGCTCTGGATCGCCGGGCTCGCCTGCGGTGCCCCGGGATGACGGGACGGGTGCGAAAACCGGGATTGTGAGATTCGTGAAGCCGGCAGCCCGTTCGGGAAAGGCGCCTGCCCGCGCGTTCCGTCCCGCTCAGGCGGCCCAGACCTGGCGGTACAGCGTCGCGATCGCCTCCGCGTCCGGCACCACCGGGTTGTTGCCGGGCGAGCCCGAGGCCAGGGCCTGCGCCGCCATGGTCGGGATCAGGCCGTTCCACCGGGCCTCGTCGATGCCGTAGTCGCCCGGCGTCGGCACCTGCAGGTCGTCGTTGAGGTTCTGCAGCTCGGCGATCAGGCGGGAGACCGCGTTGCGCTCGTCGTCGCCCTCCCGCGCCACGCCCATCGCCCGGGCGCAGGCGGCGTAGCGCCCGGGCGCGCCGGGCGCCGAGAAGGCGGTGACGGCCGGCAGCAGCATCGCGTTCGAAAGCCCGTGCGGCACGTGGAAATGCGCGCCGATCGGCCGGCTCATCCCGTGGACGAGGGCCACCGAGCTGTTCGAGAAGGCGATGCCTGCTTGCGTCGCGCCGAACATCATCGCCTCCCGCGCAGCCCGGTCGCCCGGATCGGTCCAGACCCGGCGCAGGTTCGGCGCGATCGCCCGCATCGCGGCGAGCGCGAACCCGTCCGAGAACGGGTTGGATTTCCGCGAGACGTAGGCCTCGATCGCGTGGGTCAGCGCGTCGATCCCGGTATCGGCGGTGAGCCGCGCGGGCTTGCTCAGGGTCAGCTCGTAATCGACCAGCGCCGCCACCGGCAGGTAGGCGAGGCCGGCGCACAGCATCTTCTCGTCGGTGGCCCCGTCGGTGACGATGGTGAAGCGCGTCGCCTCCGAGCCGGTGCCGGCGGTGGTGGGGATCGCCAGAATCGGCAGGCCGGGCGCGTCCTGGCTGTGAGGCGCCTTGTAGTCGCGCATGTGGCCGCCGTGGCGGGCCAGCACCGCGACGGCCTTGGCCGTGTCCATCGGGCTGCCGCCGCCGAAGCCGACGACGCAATCGTAGTCGCCGGCCTTGAGCGCGGCCAAAGCCGCCTCCACCGAGGCCACGGTCGGGTCCGGCACGGTCTGCGAGAACAGCCCGGCCCGGACGCCGGCCGCCGCCAGGCGCTCGACGAGCCGCCCCGCCCGGCCGCTGTCGGCGAGGTAGGGATCGGTGACGACGAACGGCCGGGACAGCCCGAGCTGCCCCAGCACCTCCGGCAACAGCCCGCACGCACCGGCTCCGATCCGCATCAGCCGCGGCAGGGCGATGGCGCTGATCATGGCGTTGGATCCGTCTTTCCAAAGGGACGCGCCGAGGGGACGCGCGCGAATGAACGCAGAATACGAAAGGCAGGCTAGCGGCTGCGCGGGCGCGAGGACAAGCCCGGTCGGCGCCCGTCGCGCGACATCCGGCGCGCAGTATCCTGCCTGAGCTTGCCGGTGCGACGCACTATCCCGCCCGCGAAAACAGCGCCTGCGCCGCCTCGACCGCGCCGACGATGAAGGCCGCCACCTCGCGGATGTGGGCGGCCTTCCGGTGGTCCTCGTGGATGTGCATGTGGAAGGCCCGCGTCAGCGACAGCGCGTCCGGCAGCACCGGCACGAGGCCGGGATGGGCGGCCGCGATGAAGGCCGGCACGATGCACAGGCCGGCACCGGCGAGCGTGGCGTGCACCTGGGCGAGCAGGTTCGTCGAGCGCAGCCGCGCGCTGGCGCCCGGCCCGATCACGTTGAGGTAGTTGAGCTCCCGCGCAAACAGCATGTCCTCGATGTAGCTGACGAACGGGTGCCGCCCGAGGTCGGCCGCCGTCCGGATCGGCTCGGCCGCGTCGAGGTAGGCCTTCGACCCGTAGACGAAGAGCCGGTAGTCGGTGAGCCGCCGCGTCACCACCCGCGCCTGCTGCGGCGCCGACAGGCTGACGACGATGTCCGCCTCGCGCTTCGACAGGCTGAAGATCCGCGCGGTCGCCATGATCTCGATCTCGAGCCCGGGATGGGCCTCGGTCAGGCGGTGCATCCGCGGCGCGAGGAACACGCTGCCGAACCCGTCCGGCGCGCCGATCCGCACCGTGCCCGCGACGCTCCGCCCGGTGCCGCCGGCCGCCGAGCCCGAGACGAAGGCGCTCTCCATCGCCTCCGCCGTCCCGAGCAGCGACTCGCCGGACTCGGTCAGCGCGTAGCCGAGGTTGCTCTTGTGGAAGAGCCGGCGGTCGAGCCCCTCCTCCAGGGCCAGGATGCGCCGGGCCACGGTGGTGTGCTCGGTGCCGGTCTGCGCCGCCGCGGCCGTCAGCGTGCCGGTGCGGGCGACGGCGAGGAAGAAGCGCAGGTCGTCCCAGTTGCGGGTCTTCTTGAGGCTCACGGGCTGGGTCCGACGGGGATGGCGCTGTGCATCGATGCACACCGGCTGCGAGCAGGTCCAGCTTTATCGCCCGATCGGCGCTGTTATGGTCCGCTCAAAATCGGCCTGCCGTCGCGCTGGCCGGACCTGAGGAAACGAGCACAGGAGAGGCGCACATGCGCACGATCGGGCATTTCATCGGCGGCAAGACCGTCGCGGGCACCAGCGGCCGCTTCGCCGACGTGTTCCTTCCCTCGACCGGCGAGGTCCAGGCCCGCGTCGCCCTGGCGAGCCGCGCCGAGCTTCGCGCGGCGGTCGAGAACGCCCGCGACGCGCAAGCCGCCTGGGCCGCGACCAACCCGCAGAAGCGCGCCCGCGTGATGATGCGCTTCCTCGAGCTGATCCGCGGCGAGACGGATTCGCTCGCCGAGCTGCTGGCCTCCGAGCACGGCAAGACCGTGCCCGACGCCAAGGGCGACATCCAGCGCGGCGTCGAGGTGGTGGAGTTCGCCTGCGGCATCCCGCACCTGCTGAAGGGCGAGTTCACGGAAGGCGCCGGCCCCGGCATCGACGTCTACTCCCTGCGCCAGCCGCTGGGCGTGGTCGCCGGCATAACGCCGTTCAACTTCCCCGCGATGATCCCGCTCTGGAAATGCGCCCCGGCCATCGCCTGCGGCAACGCCTTCATCCTCAAGCCGTCCGAGCGCGACCCCGGCGTGCCGATGCGCATCGCCGAGATCTTCCTGGAGGCCGGCCTGCCGCCGGGCATCCTCAACGTCGTCAACGGCGACAAGGAGGCGGTCGACGCGATCCTCGACGACGCGGACATCAAGGCGGTGGGCTTCGTCGGCTCCTCGCAGATCGCCGAGTACATCTACGTCCGCTCCGCGCAGACGGGGAAGCGCGCCCAGTGCTTCGGCGGCGCCAAGAACCACATGATCATCATGCCCGACGCCGACATGGGCCAGGCCGTCGACGCGCTGATCGGCGCCGGCTACGGCTCGGCCGGCGAGCGCTGCATGGCGATCTCGGTCGCCGTCCCCGTCGGCGAGGGCACCGCCGACCGGCTGATGGAGCGCCTGGTGCCGCGGGTGGAGAGCCTCAAGATCGGCCCCTCGCACGACGGCTCGGCCGATTACGGCCCGATGGTCACCGCCGAGGCGGTGGCGCGGGTGAAGGGCTACATCGAGACCGGCCTCCAGGAGGGCGCCGAGCTCGCCGTCGACGGCCGCGGCTTCACCCTGCAGGGCTACGAGAACGGCTTCTACATGGGCGGCTGCCTGTTCGACCGCGTCACCGCCGACATGACGATCTACAAGGAGGAGATCTTCGGCCCGGTCCTCTCGGTCGTGAGGGCCAAGGACTACGAGGAGGCGCTGGCGCTGCCCTCCACCCACCAATACGGCAACGGCGTCGCGATCTTCACCCAGGACGGCGACGCGGCGCGCGACTTCACCGCCCGGGTCAACGTCGGCATGGTCGGCGTCAACGTGCCGATCCCGGTGCCGATCGCCTACCACACCTTCGGCGGCTGGAAGCGCTCGGGCTTCGGCGACCTGAACCAGCACGGGCCCGACGCGATTCGCTTCTACACCAAGACCAAGACCGTGACGCAGCGCTGGCCCTCGGGCATCAAGAGCGGCGCGGAGTTCTCGATCCCGACGATGCGGTGAACCGACCCTCCCCCCTCTGCGGGGGAGGGAGAACCGTCCAGCCAAGGACTTGATGCCATGCGCTTCGGGCTCGACGAGGATCAGGTCGCCATCCGGGAGATGGCCCAGAACTTCGCGCGCGAGCACATTGCGCCGCACGCCCTCGACTGGGACGCGCGCAAGCACTTCCCCGTCGAGACCCTTCGCGCGGCGGCAGCTCTCGGCATGGCCGCGATCACCATCCGCGAGGATGTCGGCGGATCGGCCCTGAGCCGCGTCGACGCCAGCCTGATCTTCGAGGCTCTGGGCGAAGGCTGCCCGACGGTGGCGGCCTTCCTCTCGATCCACAACCTGTCCTCCTGGATCATCGACGCCTTCGGCAGCGAGGCGCAGCGCCGGCGCTGGCTTCCGTCGCTGACGCGGATGGACAGGATCGCCAGCTATTGCCTGACCGAGGCCGGCTCGGGCTCGGATGCCGCGGCGCTCCGAACCCGCGCGGTCCGCGACGGCGACGCCTACGTGCTGACCGGTGAGAAGCAGTTCATCTCGGGCGCCGGCGCCAGCGACCTCTACCTCGTCATGGCCC
Organism: Methylobacterium sp. WL6; assembly: GCF_008040095.1. Taxonomy (NCBI): domain Bacteria; kingdom Pseudomonadati; phylum Pseudomonadota; class Alphaproteobacteria; order Hyphomicrobiales; family Methylobacteriaceae; genus Methylobacterium; species Methylobacterium sp. WL6. Next base: position 15,514 of record NZ_VRVH01000083.1, read on the forward strand.
GGACCGGAGGCGAGGGCGCGAAGGGCGTCTCGGCGATCGTCGTCGAGAAGGGCACGCCCGGCCTCTCCTTCGGCGCCGACGAGCGCAAGATGGGCTGGAACGCCCAGCCGACCCGCGCGGTGCGCTTCGACCAGTGCCGGGTGCCCGTCGAGAACCGGCTGGGCGACGAGGGCGACGGCTTCCGCTACGCCATGGCCGGGCTCGACGGCGGCCGCCTCAACATCGCCGCCTGCGCGCTGGGCGGCGCGCAATCGGCCCTCGACCGGACGCTCGCGTACATGGGCGACCGCCGCGCCTTCGGCCAGAAGCTCTCGGACTTCCAGGCGCTGCAGTTCCGGCTGGCCGACATGGCGACCGAGCTCGAGGTCGCCCGCGCGTTCCTGCGCCACGCGGCCGCCGCCCTCGACGCCAGGGCGCCGGAGGCGACCAAGCTCTGCGCCATGGTCAAGCGCCACGTGACGGACGCCGCGTTCCACGTCGCCAACGAGGCGCTGCAGCTCCACGGCGGCTACGGGTATCTCGCCGAGTACGGCATCGAGAAGATCGTCCGGGATCTGCGCGTCCACCAGATCCTGGAGGGCACCAACGAGATCATGCGGGTGATCATCGCCCGCGCGCTGCTCGGGGGGCGCTGATGCCCGACATCCTCGTCGAGCGCGTCGGCACGCTCGGGCGCATCCGCCTGAACCGGCCGAAGGCCTTGAACGCGCTGACCCACGGCATGGTCGGCGCGATCGATGCCGCCCTCGATCTTTTCGCCGCCGACGAAGGCGTCGCCGCGATCCTGCTCACCGGCGAGGGCGAGCGCGGCCTGTGCGCCGGCGGCGACCTGCGCTCGCTCTACGAGAGCGCGGGTTCAAGCTCCGCCGAGAACTTCTGGCGCGACGAGTATCGCCTCGATGCTCGGATCGCGCATTACGAAAAACCGTTCGTGGCGATCCTGGACGGGATCACCATGGGCGGCGGCGTCGGGCTGTCGGGCCATGCCGGCCACCGCGTCGTCACCGGGCGCTCCCGCATCGCCATGCCGGAGACCGGCATCGGCTACCTGCCCGACGTCGGCGGCACCTGGCTGCTGCCGCGCGCGCCCGGCGAGACCGGGACCTATCTCGGGCTGACCGGCGAGCCCATGGGCGCGGCCGACGCGATCTTCGCGGGGTTCGCCGACGCCTGCGTGCCCGCAGCGACGCTGCCCGCCCTGATCGATGCGCTCGCCGCCCTCGCCCCGGAGGCCGGCCACGCCACCGTCC
>NZ_VRVH01000084.1:0-16156 GCF_008040095.1 Methylobacterium sp. WL6
CTCCCTAGGGCGCGAGCGCGATGGCCCCTCCCTCCCGGCCTCATGCCACCCTCGCGCACCCGGTACCCGGGCCTCCGCCACTTCCAAGTCTCCCGCGCGTTACCCAGTCAGGAAGGCCACGGCGGCCCGCACGAGGTTGGCCATGAAGAACCCAGCATTGAGCCTCTGGCTATCTGGCGCCAATCGCGCGGCCGGCTGGTGGATGGGAACGGCTACGTCCATCGTTCGGCGGTAACAGCAGTTGGCACTTGCTGAGATGACAAAGGCCGCCACCGGGAAGAAGCCCGCACGGAAGCGCAAGGCCAAGCCGAAGGCCCGAGTGTGATCCGATGTCGGCGGCGACTGCGATTGGCTTTGGCTGCCCGCCTCAGGCCGCTTTTGCGGGCTCGGCATCACAAAGCAACGGGACGTAGGCGCACCACTGGCAATAGCCTTTTGCCTCCGTCTGGCGAGCATTGCGCTGGGAGCAGTGTGGACAGACCCTCAATGTCAGCTTGAAGCCCATAAGCGAGCCATCACCTCGCCCGCGAAACGTCACCGGCCCTTGTGGAACGTGCACTACCAAATGGTCTTTCAACATTCAGCAACCCCGCGTTGGCCATTTCTAGCGCAGGTTGCATAAAACAATCAAATGCTAAGTTTCGATACAAACGCTTGTAGCCGGTTATACGTCGCAGCGTTCTGAGGTTTGTCCGAAAGGGTATACCGCAGCGTACGGCACCGAGGCTGTCCGAAAGCCCGTCCGTAAGGGTTGACATCGGCCAACGGACAGCCAATCTTGCGGACAGTTCCCTTTCGGACAGGCGCCGCTCCCATGCAGACCATCCTCTACGCCCGGGTCTCGACCACCGATCAGACCATCGCCCACCAGCGCACCCAGGCCGAGGCCGCCGGCTTCAAGGTAGACGACGTGGTCGCGGACGAAGGCGTTTCGGGCCTCACCACCAGTCTCAAGGATCGCCCTCAGGGGCGCCGGCTCTTCGACATGCTCCGCCGCGGGGATACCCTCGTGGTCCGCTGGGTGGACCGCCTGGGCCGCAACTACGCGGACGTGTGCGACACCATCCGGGAGCTGATGCGCCGGGGCGTCATTGTCCGCACCGTCATCAACAACCTCACCTTCGACGGGGCCACCAAGGACCCGATGCAGCAAGCCGTGCGGGATGCGCTCATCGGCTTCATGGCCGCCACGGCGCAGGCCCAGGCGGAGGCGACGAAGGAAGCACAGCGGGCCGGCATCGACCACGCCAAGGGCCGTGAGGACGCTTACCGGGGCCGCAAGCCCAGCTTCACGCGGGCGCAGTTCGATGCCGTCAGCGGGGCTCTAGGCCAGGGCCAGGGGGTAAGCGATATCGCGACTGTTACCGGGCTGTCTCGCCAGACCATCTACCGCATCCGGGACAACCCGGTAGAAGCGGAAGCAGCTTTGGCGCGATGGGCCTAGGGATGGACGCGCCGGATAGACCATGGGCAATGGCGAGAGTGGCGGTCTCTGCCCATCGCGTAGCAGCCGCAGCCGATGAGCTGATGGCCAGCCACTATGCCAACCTCGCGGCCTATATGGACCGCCAAGCCCCGTGCGCGGCCGGCGAGCTGTTCCGTGCCCTGAGCCGGCATCACGCCATCCAGGCGCTCGCTAAGCGCGGCGAGGCGGCTGCTGTCGCTCAGGAGAATGGGCTGCTCTGGGAGGAGTAGGCGCCCGCTCGCCTCGCCCTCAGTTCCGCGAGGTCGGCGCCCGGAACAGGTAGTAGCCCGCTGAGAGCATCGCCTCGTGGGCCTCTCCCGCTTGGAAGCCGGCCGGGGGCTTTTCACCCACCACCGTCCCACTGAACTCCCCGACCGCGCCGTCGATGAAGAGCGGCACCGGGCGGTCCTGGCGGACGGCACAGCGCAGCTCGGGGCTCTGGCGGCGGCGAAAGACGTTGAAGTCGGCGTAGGCAGCGGGCCAGTGCATCGGGGTCTCTGAGGTAGCGGGGCCGCCTCAGACCACGACACGCCCGCGCAGGCCACCACCTTTGTGAAGTGCCGTGCAGCCAAGCCTAGAGCTGCTCCCACAGGCATGCTGGAAGGGAGCTTGACGGACCCTTAGGGCCATGTCGGTAGGACCTACGCCCGCCCCTCAGCCTTCGCCATGCTCGCCGGGATGAAGGCGAAGACTACCGCAACCATCACCCCGAACCAGCACCCGGCAGCCTTGACCGCGAAGTCCCCGAAGCGGCCATGCCGGGTTAGCTCAAGGTTCTGCATCGCCTCCATCGCCCCGGCTATCACCACCAGTACTCCCAGAACTTGCCAACGGTGACGCGGGTACCCGAAGGCGAACAGGAAGCTCACCACCGCGTAGGCGCCGAACCGCTCAAGAGAGACCGGCGCATCGGTGACGGGTCGGAGGCCGATGGGCGCGAGGGTCGCGAAAACAACTCCCGCCAGGAGCAGCCAGCCGAGAATGCGGGAGGTCTTCATCATGGGAGTAGGATGCCCGGCTGCCTTGTCGAGACTGAGGCGGAGGCAACGGTCGGGCCATCGGGCACCGCCTTACTGGTCTCCCGGACCAGCACCTCGGGATCAAACGGGCCGCCTCAATCCCGAAGCAGCAGCGAGAGGTCTGCCCCGCGTGTCTGGAGGCGGCGCGAGGCATAGCCAAGGCCGCCCGTTATGTTGTCGTCGGCCAGCGCCAACTCCCCCTGCGTACCAGCGGACATGAGCGATCAGAGCCGCAGCACCGTGCCGATCACCACAGGGCGTTGCCAGGACTGTGTCGGCCGCCTCATCTGGCACAAGGCTTAACTCCCACCATGCATCGAAGCCGATCACGTCCCGGCCTGGAGCCGCCACGAAGGCCAGCCACGCCACCCGGTGCGCCTGGATCGCCGCCATGATCGAAGCGGAGGAGGCGGGCGCCACGTCGCCCAGGACCAGCCTCATGTCCGACATGCGGACCCGCGCCAGAGTGACATCAGAGGCGGCCAGCCGGGGCCGCGTCGGGTGCGATGAGACCGCATCGAGATACCATTCGAGGTGGGCCAGCATGGCGGTGGCCCCTTCACGACTCCCGCACGGCAAACAGCAGACCTCATCGAAGGCTTCGTCCTCCGCCTCCTCCGCCGGCCATGTCTGCTTCATCCTGTCGGGCTGGTTGGTGGCATGGAGGTACGCACTGCCCATGAGGAGGGTCGCCTAAGTGTTCCGATGGATCGCGAGGGCCATCCGCACGGCGAGGGGCGAGTGGTGCGGCCCAGCCGGCGCGTGGACCAGGACGGGGAGCATGTTCGGGGTGGTGTGAGCGACAGGCTGCATCGGGTGATTCTGTGGGTTGCACGGTGGTCTACGAAGGGGGTGAGCGGGAGCACTGGCGCGGGGCCGGCACCATGCTTGCGCTATTCGGGGGTGATCGCCCGGAGCATTGTGGAGGCGTCCCCGAGAGACCGCGCCAGTGCTCCCGCAGTCGCCGCGTGGGTCCTGTAGGTCCCGGCACCATCATCCTTGACCACCATCTCGGCCTTCACCTCGAGCCCGGCCCACCGTGTCGGCAGGACCCCGCTTGGCAGGCGCACCGGGCCTGTCGGCATGATGTCCACCGGGAGTGCGGGCACGTCGCTGGCGCTGAGCGGGATCGGCAGGCGGCTCGGCATCCCGAAGCCAGTGGTGCGGAAGGCGGCCCACTCCAGCGCGGCGGCCAGCGCGGACCAGGGGTCGGCCACGGCAGGCCCGGCCCAGTCTAAGCTGGCGAGGGGGTCTTCCGCGATCCGGCGCCAGAGGGCGTCCTGGTCGGTGACCCACTCCATGCGGGCCGCGTAGGGAAGCCCGGCCCGGCCGAAGCAGGCGGCAAGGTGAAGGGCGAGCCACCGTGCGCCCCCGTTGTCCTCGGTGATCGGGAGCCCGACCCGGAACAGGACAAGCCCGCCCACGATGTCCCCGCTGGCGGCACGGCGCGTGATCGGCAGTGCGCCCGCCCGGAGCAGCGAGGGGCATCGCTTGGACATCCGCGAGGCCTCCACGGCGACCTCATGGACCCGGCGGTTGACCTGATCCAGGCTGAGGCGGCGAAGGAGGCTCACCGGTCCACCCGGTGGGCCCAGGCCGGCCCCTCTTCCGGTGTGCCATACAGGTCAGGCGCCGCTTCGGCCGCGAGGGTGAAGATCGCGTTGTTCGCTTCACTCGCTAGCTCGCCGCAGTAGTTCACCAAGGCATCGGGGAGCAGCCTGCTGCCGGGCGGCGCTTGGTCGTCGGTGGCCATCCTGGACCGCGAAGGGAGCGCCGACTCGACCCATCATCACAGGACAAACCCATGGCACGCGCACCCTACCGGCCCGTGGAGGAAACCGAGGCTCTCCGCCCGGTTGCCGCCCCGGTCGATACCTTCGTCGCCCCTCAGGCGCCTTCGCGAGACACCTCCCTGCAAGACCTCGCCCGTCCCCTGTCCACCCTCGGGGGCAACCTCGGGTCCTTTGTTGAGAAGCGGGACAAGGATGCGGAGGAGGCGGATAAGCTCCGGGGCGAGGCTGCCTTCCACACCAGCAATCAGCAGGGCTATGCCGAGGGGGTCTCCTCCGGGGTGATCCCGGCCCAGGCTAGCAAGACCTTCGTGGCCGCCTACAAGAAGGCCGAGGGGGAGAATGCAGGGAGCCAGCTAGAGCAGAAGTTCTCCGCCGCCTATGATGCCTTCGAGGGGAAGACCTCGACGGACCCTAAGGTCTACGACCAGTTCGTGGCAGGGTTCCTCAAGGACAACATCAAGACCAACGACCCCGAGATACTGGCGGGTCTCCTACCCAAGGTCCACCAGCTCACCGCCAACTACCTCCAGCGGCACATCGGGGATACCTCGAAGGCCGTCATGGCGGATGCCGTGCGGCAGTCGGGGGCATTGAACGATCAGGCGATCCAAGACGCCAACTCCGCCGGTCTCGCCCGGAAGGAGGGCACCGACTACGAGGGGGTCTTCAAGACCCTGGAGGCTAACCGCGCCAAGGCCCTGTCCGTAGGGCAGAACGCCGAGGACCACGACAAGACCGTGATCGACGGGGTGACCTCTTCTTCGGTCAACCTCCGCGATCCTAAGATACTCGACTTCCTCAAGCGCAAGGTCCCCGGCAAGGACTACACTTGGGAGGCCACCCCCTACGGGCGGGATGCCAAGCAGAAGGCCATCGACGCGCTGGAGACCATGGGCCGGAAGTCCATCGCGGACGATGAGAGGGCCCGCAAGGAAGCCAAGGCGGCGGAGAAGGACGAGGTGACCCGCACCCTCATCGGCGCCATCTCGAAGGCACCCAACGCCCCCCTCCCGGAGGACCTCCTGGCCCGGGGCGAGAAGGTGGACCCCGACTTCCGGGTCAACGCCATCCGGTGGCGCGACACCATCGGGAAGGGCGGCCAGACCTCCGACAACGAGGCCATGCTCGCTGTCACCACCGACATCCTCAACGGGGGTGGTCTCCGGCGCGTGCAACGAGCCATTGCGGACGGGGACTTCAAGAACCCCGAGGACATGACGAAGGCCTTCAAGCTGGCCGAGAGCCTGTCCCCGAAGGAGGGCTCCGGCCCGGGGGACGTGCTCAAGGGCGCCTCCGTCAAGACCGTCCTCGACACGATCAAGAGGCGCACAGCCATCGAGAAGGATACCTCGAAAATCCTCTTCGATGACGGGTCCATGTCGCCCGAGGGTCTCCAGGCCCAGACGGACTTCAAGATTGCCATGTTGCAGTGGCGCACGGCCAACCCGAATGCAGGGCCCATCGAGCAGGAGAAGGCGACCCAGGACATCGGCGCCGCGTACCTCAAGCGCATTCAGCAGGACGAGCCGATGGGCCCGACCGGCTACAACCGCGATGGCCTGAGCGGACCCAACGCGTTCGGCTCCACGAGCCTCCCACCCAAGGAGCTTCCCCCGGAGGCCGCCAACTCGGCAGCACCCAAGGCCGCCCCGGCGCCGGCCCAGGGCATCCCGCCAACGGGGCAGTACGGCGAGCAGACGGGGTCTCCGCTCTCGGAGGCACCCGCAGGCCCGGCTAAGGCGCTGCCCCCCGCGGCCACCGCGCCGGCTCCGGCCAAGCCCACCTCGCCGCCCTCCACGGCCCCTGATGCCGCCTCCTGGTATCGCGAGCTGCCGGAGGAGACGCAGAGGGCCCTAGAGCTGCGGGCGGCCCAGCAGAAGAAGCCCCTCCAGCAGATGATGGAGGAGGTCTACCAGCGGGGTGTCCAGGGCGGGGCCATCGTGCCCAGCAGGGTTCCAGGCAAGCAGTCCATGGCGGCCCCGGACGGCACGCCTATCGAGACCGCCAGTGCCACCACCGGCACCGGGGCAGACATCGAGCGGGCCTTCAAGATAGCGCAGGATGCCCCGCCCTCGCCGGATACCGTTCGCTTGATCCAAGAGGCGTTCACGCGGGCCCTCGCGGGCAAGGCAAGACCGCAGGGCGGGTACTCGTCGGCGGTCCTTCGCGATGATCCGAAGGCGGCCCGCATCCTCGACTTCGTGGCGGGGCCGGAGAGCGGGGGGAATTACAACGCCTTCTACGGCAACGGGCGGTCCACCAAGGACCTCTCGGCCATGACCTTGGATGAGGTGGCGCGATGGTCTCAATCCCGGGGTACCGCATCCTCCGCCACTGGCCGCTACCAGTTCATGCACGACACCCTGGTGGGCAACGCGAGGAAGGGCGACGGGCGCCTCAAGGCCGAGCTGGGTCTCACGGGCACCGAGAGGTTCACTCCCGAGCTACAGGACCGCATGGCCCTCCAGTTCCTAAACCGGCGGGGCTACGGCGAGTGGCAGGCGGGGCGGATCACCGATGCGGCCTTCGCCAACCGGCTCGCACTCGAATGGGCCAGCCTGCCCAACATCACGGCCCAGAACGGCAGGCCGGCGGGGGTGAGCGCGTATGCCGACGACGGGCTCAACCGAAGCTCGGTCTCGGCGGCATCGGTCCTCTCGGCCCTCACCGGCCGGGTCGGCGGCATGTTCCGGCGCAAGGCCGGCAACGAGCGGGCCAGCGACGGGCAGGACCTTTAAGCGGTGGCGGAGGAGAGCAGCACCATGAGCAAGACCACCACCGAAGACCGTGGCGCCCCTTGGCCGCTCGAAGAGACGGAGGCCAACATCAAGCGGGCCTTCGCGGAAGCCGCAGCACAACGCCCGAAGCCGGCCGAACCGGTGCCTGTGGAGACCGCCCGGCTAGTGGATGAGGCGTTCGGACATGCGGAGGCCGTCGCATTGAGTCCGAACGTCCTTTCCTTCGCGAGGCGGGCTCTGCCGCCGGGGTAACGCTGGAACCGTGGACGACGAGCGCGAGGCGGGGACTCATCTCTCCGCCTCCACTTCAATGAACGGGTACTGATGGGAGGTGGTCTCCTTCGCCGTATCACATCCAATCCAGGGAAGCGTTGTCGAGCTACTGTAAAGTCCAGTTTGCTCATATAGGATGGTCGCGCAGGCTCGCGGCGAGAGACGATGATGATTCGGAAGAGGCTGACCGAAATTACCAAATCTGATTTGGACTCCCTTATTGCACGTGGCGCCCAAGAAGACCGGACTTTAGAGTTTAAGCGGACTCTGTCTGGTCGAGACGGAAACCCTGATCCCTGGATGGCAGGGTCGGGTAAAATCGGTCAAATCGCCAAGCGCGACCTCACGAAGGAAATCATTGCCTTCGCAAACACGGCCGGGGGCACACTGATCCTTGGCATGGACGAGGATGGCGAAAAGCGTGCCTCAGGACTTGTTCCCATTCCTGCCTGCCGCGACTTGGCCGACCGGCTGGGCGCCAGCATAGCCGCGAGCATCGACCCAGCGCTCACGTCCCTTGAAGCTGTTGGCGTCGAGCTTGATGGCCAGAACGGTGTTGTGGTGCTCAGAGTGCCAGCTTCACACAGTGCGCCGCACCGAGACCGAGAGGAGCGTGAGTGCTATCAGAGAATAGGAGATAGGTCTGAGCCGATGTCAATGCGTCAGGTTCAAGACTTGTGTGTTTCAACCTCCAGAAATACCGATCTGATAATTGAAACTTTAAACAAGCAAAGCCGTCGCTTCGTCATTCGTCAGCCAGAGGGCCTGATGAAACTTGACGGAAACATGCATGTTTCGGTCATACTGTGCGGCATCAGAGCAGCCGCATACCCGCTCGAACGTATTGCCGTCGATGAGATAAACGAGCATCGCAGATACCAGATGGCCCTGCCAACGCTTCGGAGATTGACCGCACAAAACGCGACCATGCCGGTATTTAGCCCGTCCGACGTTCCGCAATGGCGGCCGATGCTGCGGGGGCTCCAATCGAAGGAGATACCTGAAGAATTTGAAGAGGTTGTGCAGGCGGTTCGTTATGACGGACTGCTAGAAATTACGGCCAAGTGGAAGCAAATGAGTAGAGAGGGCATGGGTATTGAAGGGCTCGCGCTCCCTGTCCGCAAAGCTTATTGGGTGTTTGCGCATACGATAGTGCGAACTGAGATTTTTAGAGCACTGATTGGCCGCCCTGAGCTAGAGTTTGCTCTCGATTTTGAATGGCGCTTCCCCGACGGAACTAAAATAGCGTACCCGACAGTGGACGGCTATTCCGGGCTTCGCATAGCTTCTGCATTGGAGCAGGATAATCGCGTAACGGATTTTGAGATGCCGACACGTAATAAGATCACTGATCTATGGAGGAGACTTTGTAGCGACCTTGCACACTCCTTTGGGATCGAGAGCGTAGAGCCACCGGAACTCGACTTCGAAGCAGCGATCCAAGAGGGCTTGGCGAGGGCGCAAGCAAGTCAACCGTGATGCCATTTTCCTTGCGTCCCAGTCGTCGGGATGGTCAACATAGTCATCCCCGCCAGCCGGCCCACCGGGCCATCGCGAAGACCGCCACGGCCACCACAGGGAACAGCGCGAGGAAGGCCGCCGCACCCTGCAAGCTTGCATCCGCGGTCCCGTCCTCAACGATCACCCGCCGGGCCAGCGCTAGGGCGGGCGTGAGGGCGACCACGAGGAACGTCGTAGAGGCTGCCGCCTTCCGCATCCTAGTAGGTCTCCTCACGCCAAGACCGGACAAAACTAGCGAGCGACCAGCGAGCCCTACAATGGGCGAAGCCCGCCATAGGCCGCCCATACAGCCCAGCCCAGGGCGGACCCACCGGCCCTATCCTCGCGTTGACGGTTCGCCTACCCGCCAGCCTGTGAGGTCGCCCTGTGGCACTTGGAACCATCTCGGAGCTACGCCGGCCCGTCCCGCTCGGATTGGGCATCGCGGTCGTCGCCTTGCTCGCTGTCGGGATCATCATGGCCGTCCAGCAGGGCAATGAGCGTCGGGCGCATGCGCGGCACATCACCATGCTCGTGACAGCTCAAGAGGACTTCCGGCGGCAGCTTGCCCAGCAACAGGCGACGGCAGGCACTCTCACCGAGTTGCAGGCCAGAGCCGCCGCAAGCGAGCAAGAGGGGAAGCTGGCCACTCTGAAGCTCGCGACGGCCCGGGAGGAGCTTGCCGCTTTGGAGCTTCGCCGGGCGGAAGCGCAGCAGCGAGGTGAGGAGGCAGACAAGTTGGTGAATGCGCAGGCCCGGCAGCTCGCGACGCTCCAAGCCCAGGTCCGCGAATCGACTGACACTTTGGCCGCTGCGGCGCGAGACATTGCCCACGCCCACGCTGAGCGTGACCAACTGCAGGCGGAGGCGAAAGAGTTGGCGGCGGCTCAAGCTCAGCTAGCATCAGTCTCGGGGGACCTCGCCGCTAAGACCACGGAGTTGGCCTCCCTCGACAAGCTGCTCAGCGCGACGCGCAGTCAGCTTGCTTCTCAACAGGAGCGGACCCGAGGTGCAACCGGAGAGAGTCGTGAGAACGAGCCGGAAGGGGGCGCCTCAGCCCCGCTGCCGAAATGAGAGTAGAGCGCTGGCTCGTCATCGAAGGCGCCGCAGCCTCTCAAACCATTCGATCTTGGGCAACTTGGCTGCTTACGCCCGCAATGCGACGCCGCTCTATCCAAGTGATCGAAAGCTCCGAGGAACATCTCCTCCGGGGGGCGGTTCCCGCTCAGGCACTCTAAGCTGGCTTCTAACAGCGGGGTGCATCCCTTCTTCCTTGGAGCACACCGATGGATCGCCGGCAGTTCGTCTTTAGTATGCTCGCGGCCACAGCAGCCCTCGCGGTCACCCGCACTGCTATCGCTCAACCGACCCCGGCCGGCGCCATGCCCACTCCGGTCTACCTTAACATGGCGACCAAGGGCGGTATGTTCCTTGAGAACACGGCGCGGGACGCCTTTGACAAGACCTCCAATCCGCGCGTGAAGAAATTCTCGCGGGCCGAGGTGGTCGAACAGGTGAACCTTTCCCGGAAGCTCTCACCCTTTACTGGCGGCATGGCAGCAGCAGCCGGTGGGCCTACTGGCCCCGGTGGTTTGATCGGCGGTATCGTCACTGCGCCTCTTGCTGTGGCTGGCGGCGTGGCCGGGGCGACAGCTAGTGCCGTAGGCGGGGTGCTCGGTGCTCCTCCGCCCGGTGGTATGACAACGGACGAACAAAAGGCTCAGATACTCTCTCAGCTCTCAGGAATGCAGCCCGGTCCGCAGTATGACGCCACGTTCGTGAGTGCATCGCTCCAAGGGCACCAGGAGGCCTACGGCATCCATGGGTCCTACGCGGAGAACGGAGAAGACCCGCAGCTTCGACGCATAGCCCGCGGCGCCATTCCCCTCATCCAGCTTCACATCTCCCAGCTGACGAAGATGCAGAGCATGATGGGCGGCCAACCGGGCTGAACAGTCAAACGCGCCCTCTAGCCACGGGCTCGGCATCCATCTGCTGGGCCCGTTTGCGCTCGTGCCCGGCGGCCGTGTCAGCCTTGGCACCGTGGGTCTGAGGTGAGCGGAGGCGCGAAGCGGCTCAGGATCGCGAACGCTATACTGGGCGAAGCCCGGCTCTTAGTTCCGCTCCCGCCAGTCTAGCTGTTTCTCCTCACGCCTCATTGCTAGCTGCTACCTCGGCGTCGCTGCTTCCGCGCATTTGCAACCAATGCAACGACACCCAGCAGGGCCGCGGCAGCAAGGACTGTAGAGGTTCGTGGCAGAGCGACCGGGAGCATGCTCGACTGTGGAAGCCGCCGCTCGCCTTCGACGGGCCCGAGAAGCCATGAGAGCGAGCGCCGCAGTTGGCCCGTAGCGTCGCGGTTGAACCAAAGGCCATGCGTGAAGATGACCCGATCCGGGTTGAACGCCACGAGCCTCCAAGCTGCGAGTGCGACCTCTCGATGGTTCATGCGGAGGAGGAGCCGGAGGTAGAGGGGCGCCTTGCCGTTCGGCGCGACGATCCCGAGGCCTCGTGCGAGGGTCCGAGGACCAACCGGTAGGAGGTCGCCCTCCAGGTTAATGACGAGGTCCGTAAGGAGGAGCGTCTTGCTCGGGCGGTGGAAGAGACAGACCTCCTTGAACACGGGACCGGTGACCAGCACTTGGTCAATCTCGCCCACCCAAAGGCGAGGGGGCTTGTTCGTCAGCTCCGCGTCGATCCGAACGCCCGACCGGCGAACCTGTCCACGGTCCGCAAGCCCCGGGACCGCCCAGGTGACTGCATCCGGGCAAGCTGCATGCCAGTCTTGAAGGAACATCCAATGGCCCACGCTCGGGGCCACAAAGTGCTCGACGCGGCCCAGCGCCTCCAGAGCGCGGTGCAGGCTCGGGCGGTACGGAACAGGCGAATGCAGCAGTAGCCCACCTCCTGCCAGCCGCAGCACCGTCATGCGAATGGGTAAGGGAATGCCGCCCGGGTGAACCGGCTCCGCATCGACGATCCAGACACCTTCGGCAACCTGCTTCGGCGTATTCAGCGGCGGGTAGCTAATGTAATCGGTCACGCCGCCAATCTCCTGTCCGCTCTCCGTCTTCACCTCAGGTGAACCGCTGGACCGAGATCGGATCGCTCGCGGGGAAAGTCTCCTCAAGCCCATCATCGAGTAACCGCTCCTGGCGATCCCTCCCGATGCTGCTCGTGTCGTGGCCAGCAGGCATGAATGCCGTGGCCGGGTTGGTGCCCCTCTGCCCAACGTTCGACGCCAAGCGACTAGCCGACCGCGAGCGGTTGCCGGACCTTCCAAGATAGCCACCCTGCCAGAGCAGGTACCCGAGGCCCGCTACGGCAGTTCCGACGATAACGCCAAGTCCCATCTCACTTGACACAAGCTCGCCAAATCGAGTGGGACGGCGCCCCTGTATGACCCGTGTTTTGGCTCGGATGAATATGCGGGTCGCATCCCGGACTTCATCCGCCGAGAGGACCTTTTGAGCCGCGGGTAGCAGTTCGCGCTTGAGCCGGTGAAGGTGCTGATCAACGAGGAAGGTCACATCCTCGAAGGTGTCGAGCCAGCCTTCGGAGCCCTTCCGGCGATACCGGGTCAGGCCGTTAAGCTGCCGCATGAACTCCCTGTGCCCGGCATACAGCTCGGCGGCGAGCTGGCTCGTCTCAGGCCGCTGCGCGAGGGGGCCATACAGGCTGTATTCGATGGCCGAGGCGTGTGCCTCCAGCTCGTTAATCAGCTCCCCGAGGAGCGTCTCGCGGCTTCGCACGACACCGGGTCCGTTCAAGGCCCTGGGCGCCTCATGGATGAGATTCTCGATGTTCGCGTGGTCGCGTGCGATGAGCTGCCAGACATCCATAAGCGGTCCTCCCTAAGTTGTACCTCCTAACCGTCTCGCTCTCAGGCTGTTCCTCAGCCTAATTTCTTGGCGGCGGGACTTTCCCGAGATTGTGCCGCCGTTCCCGGATGTCAGACACTCCAGGGGAGGGCGCGGCGAAACAAACCGTATTACCGGGTGGACCGCCCGAAACCTCAACTCGAATGCAGCATGCCCCTGAGATGGGCCGGCGACAGGATGAGGCCATCGCTCGTGGTGACCCAAGGCGTCCCGCTGCCGTCGTTGAGCGCCTTGAGGGCTTCATCCAGCGCCTCTTGGAGGCTGGGTAGCTCCCTCGGCTCCGTGGCCTTCGTGCTCGTATCAGTGGGCCATACGGTCAACGATGCCGGGCCTGAGAGGGAATGATGGTGCTGCATCATAATTCTGGTCTGGCCAATTTCCGCAGCTCGATGGCCGGCGATTAAGGCAATATATGGCACATCTCACTTAGAGAAGGCCCTGCGGCGAAAGAGCGGGTTTAAAGCGTCAGAGGATTACTGGCATCATGGGACTACTACCGTGCGGCGACCGGGCGGGATGCCGTTCGGCTTAGACCTCCCGCCGCAGAGCCTCACCTGCCTCGCCGCTTGTCGCTCGCCGGCTCAGGGGCCCACCGTGACCGCCGCAAGGGCGCGGGCGCCGAGACCGCCACAGGCGCCCCGAGCTTCGCCAGCTTGTCCGCCAACGCCTCGGGCCTCAGGTGGGTATACCGCATCAACATCCGGGTATCCCGGTGGCCGCTTATCAGGGCGACCTCAGGGATGCTCAGGCCCAGCTCGAAGAACCGGCTCACAGCCTCGTGCCGGAGGTCGTGGTACCGGAAGTCGGGGAGGGGGGCCCGCTTCATCACCCACCGCCACGCCGTCTTCACCGCGTCCTCAGTCGTCGGAAAGACCCGAAGCTCCCCCCAGGTTGCTACCGCCATCCGTTCCCGGAGCACTGCCAAGGCCCGCCCGGTCAACGGTATGGTCCGCGCATGCCCGTTTTTCGTGGTCGGGATGAGCAGGGTGCGCTTGGTCCAGTCGATATCCTGCCACCGCAACCGGAGGACCTCTCCGCGCCTCATGGCCGTCTCTAGGCCCAGCTCGACCATGGGTAGGACGTTCGGGTTCCGGGACCTCCGGCATCCCTCCCGCAAGACCTCCCACTCGCCGGCCTCCAAGCGTCGGGTTCGGGCATCCAGGACTTTGGGCTTGACCACGAGGGCGAAGGGGTTCTCCGAGAGGGGCACGTCCCAGACCTTGCGGGCAACCTCGAAGGCGTGCCGGTAGAGGGCCAGCTCCCGGTTGATACTCGCGGGCTTCACCGTGCGTAGCCGGAGGTCTCGGTGGGCAGCCACCTTGGCGACCGTGAGGGCGCTCAGGGGCACCTTCGCGATGGCATGCTTGAGCAGCACCTTCACCGCCATTGCCTCCCGGACAGCCCCCCTCTTGGTAGGGGTCACGGTGTCTCGGTAGCGCACCATGATGTCACCCACGGTGAGGGTGTCGAGGGTCCTGAGGCCAACCGGGAGACCCCTCCTGTCCGCCTGGGTCTCGGTCTGGCGTGCCCAGGTCTGTGCGTCGGTCTTGGTGAGGAACGACCGGGTCACCGTAGCCGACCCCTTACGCCGGACCTGGACGTGCCACTTGTCGTTCCGCTTCCTGATGGTGGCCATGGGTTTCACTCACTGTGCCCAGATTGTGCCAGCGAGTTCCGCGAGGGTACCTTGTCGCCTCCTACCCCTACCTACCCCCTAGACCGGGGTGGTGCCCTAAGGCACTATCAGTGCATGGCTTTGTACGTCGTCGCCATGAACCTCGAGACCACCGAGGAAGACCTGATGCACACGGTCTTCCCGCACCCGACGCTATCCGAGATGATGCACGAGAGCGTGCTGGATGCTTATGGGAAGGTGATTCATACTTAAATATATTTTTTATCAGAACTAGAGAAGGAATTTTATCTTCTCTAGTGCTAGATTTAAAATTTTTATGCTGTAATTTATTCTACAAAGATCTTACTTATATTTATTTCGGATTATGATTTGCGTATACAGCCAATCTCCATTGGATATCGCCTTGCTGCGCCGTATGTTCATGATGTCTTTGTGGCGGCAAAGTGTGCCCGTTTGCAATTCCAATTTCACGATTGCAGCCTTGGCACCGGTATATACCTGCATGTGGGGCCGAATCTCCCGGTGAATAAATGGTATCGAACGCGTCCGAGTTGTTCTTCTGGACATAAGCGTCATATTTATAAGTAGCCAAAATTCCCTCCCAGCGGTCGCACGATACGTTACCTCAGGTTATATATTCCTTCAAAAAGCATCCTCAAGTCAATTGTGGTAAAATTTTTTATGCTCGACGCCACAAAGCTCCTTGCCAACGCCCTCGGCGAGCATCTCGCCCTGGTCTACCGGCGCACCTTCGGCAGCCGGGAGCCGGGCTATGTCGAGGTGATCGAGGAATCGGCGCGCCTGACGATCGAGCGGATCGTGCAGAGCGACGCGCTCTACCACGACGCCTACCACACCACCCTGGTGACGCTGGTCGCCCAGGACATCCTGCGCGGGCGCTTCGTGGCGCAGGGGGTGTCGCCGCGCGACTGGCTGCACGCGATCCTGGCCGCGCTCTACCACGACATCGGCTACGTCCGCGGCGTCTGCGCCGGCGACACGCGCACCCGGTTCGTGATCGACCGCGCCGGCACCACCGTCGGGCTGCCGCGCGGGGCCTCCGATGCCGGGCTCACGGCGCACCACGTCGAGCGCTCGAAGATCGCGGTGTGGGAGCGCTTTTCCGACCACGAGTTCGTCGACGCCGGCCGCGTGGCCCGCGCGATCGAGCTGACGCGCTTCCCCGTGCCCGACGACGGCGACCACGCCGAGACCGCGACGGAGGCCGGGCTGATGCGCGCGGCCGACCTCATCGGCCAGCTCGGCGATCCGCTCTACCCGCGCAAGCTCAACGCGCTGTTCCACGAGCTGAAGGAGGCGGGCCTGTGCGAGCCGCTCGGCTACGTCGACCCGGCGGATCTGGCCGAGCGCTACCCGAGCTTCTTCTGGGGCAAGGTCGAGCCGGTGATCGGCGACGCGATCCGCGCCCTCGACCTTACCGTGGAAGGCCGGCGCTGGGTCGCCAACCTCTACGCCCACGTCTTCGCGATCGAGCACGACCGCCGGCGGATGGGGCCGCATCCCGGCTCGGGCGAGCCGCCCCCGTCTGCGACCCCTTCCGCGACCCCTTGACCGAACCTTAACCAATCTGGTGTGTTCTCGTTATGTTCTCAAACGAGTCGCACCCCATGCCCGTCGCCTCCGCTCCCGCCCGCCGGGCCGACCTGCCGCCCGCCAGCTGCCCGGTCGAGGACATCGCCCGCGCCTACCTCCTCACCAGCGCGGCCGACCTCGCCCTGCGCTGCGTCATCGCCGACGCGCTCTCCGACCTGCTCGAAGCCGACCGCCGGGCGCGCGAGCGCAGCCGGCTGATCTCGCGGGGCTTCGTGCGGGGACGGGACGGGTAGGGGG
>NZ_VRVH01000085.1:0-15984 GCF_008040095.1 Methylobacterium sp. WL6
GGCCGACGGTGGTGCCGAGCGCGTTGAAGGTCTGCGCCAGCGTCAGCCGGCTCGACGCCCGCTCGGGCGCACCGAGCCGCGCGACCAGCGGGTTCGCCGCGACCTGCAGCACCGCGATGCCGGACGCCATCACGAACAGGGCGAGGAGGAACAGCGGGAACACGCCGGCCCGCGCGGCGGGCGCGAACAGCACGCAGCCGGCCGTCATCACCAGGAGCCCGAGCACCAGCCCGCGCATGTAGCCGATGCGGGAGACGAGGAGACCGGCCGGCAGGGAGACCACTGCGTAGGCGATGAAGAACGCGAACTGCGTCAGCGTCGCCTCGGCGTAGCTCAGCGCGAACAGGCTCTTGAGCTTCGGGGTGACGATGTCGACGAGAACGGTGGCGAGCCCCCAGGTGAAGAACAGCGCCAGGACGATCGGCAGGAGCCGCCGTGCCGCCGCACCGGCGGCGGCCTCGCCCTCCGGCGTTGCGCCCGGCGCCAGCATGCGATCCTCCGTCGTCCTGGGATGACGGGCGGTCGAGCGCCGCGCCACGGCGAAGCTTTCGCCAGGCGTCGACGGGCTGTCAACGCGACATCCGGGAGCGGAAGGCGCCTAGAGGCCCGTCAGGGGAAACGCGGCGAGCGCGACCAGGAAGGCCGCGCCGGCGGCGAGCGTCGTCCAGATCGCCTTCTCGCGGAGCCGCGGCGCGGCCGGCGCGCCGGGATCCTGGCCCGGCACCACGCGGGCCGGGTCGGTCTCGGCCTGGTTGCGGATCGGCAGGATCGCGAAGAGCAGCGTCCACCACACCACGAAATACAGCGCGCTCGCGCCGAACACCGTGAGACGGAACTGCAGAACCGCCACCGCGACGAAGGCGGCCACCAGAACCAGCACGACGCCGAGCGTCCGCGGCGTCGTGCGCGCCACGGCCTTCAGGAGCGCGTTCACCCGGATCAGACCTGCTCCAGCTCGGTCAGCGTCCCGAGGAAGTCCTTCGGGTGCAGGAACAGCACCGGCTTGCCGTGCGCGCCGATGCGGGGCTCGCCGGTGCCGAGCACGCGGGCGCCCTCGGCCTTGAGCCGGTCGCGGGCGGCGATGATGTCGTCGACCTCGTAGCAGACGTGGTGGACGCCGCCGCCCGGGTTGCGCTCGACGAAGCTGGCGATCGGCGAATCCGCGCCGAGCGGCGCCATCAGCTCGATCTTGCTGTTGGGCAATTCGACGAACACGACGGTGACGCCGTGCTCGGGCTGCGGCAGCGGCGCGGTCAGCGTCGCGCCCAGCGTCTCGCGATAGACCTTGCAGGCGGCGTCGAGATCGCGCACCGCGATGGCGACGTGGTTGAGCCGGCCGATCATTGGTTTCTCCCTAACTGTCTTCCGCGAGAGGACGCTGCGCCCCATTCGAGGTCTCCATCGACCTAACGATCCGGAGCCCCCTGGCAACCCGAACCCGTCGTTCACGGGCTCCGTCGGCGAGCCCGGAACCCAGAGCCGCCGCGGCGTGCCGGTGACGACGCCGCCGGCGGTTCTGGATCCCGGGCTCCGCTTCGCGGCCCCGGGATGACGGGGTTGGAGCGGATACGCGCCGGTCCGAGCCGAGACTCGAGAGCCGGATCGCCGCTGCGAATGCGGGTCGAATGCGCGGAGCGACGTTTTCGCAGGCGCCCTCCCCCCGCAACGGGGGGAGGGTAAAGATCAGACTTCGACCACCTGCACGTGGCAGGCGGGCTTCTTGCCCCAGACCTCGTTGACGGCCGAGCGCACGGCGCGGTCGACCGCCTTCTCGACGGCCTCCGAGTCGCGGCGCTTGCCCTTCGACATGCCCGACAGGGTGCGCGAGACCGAATCGACCACGGTGTCGATCAACGGCGCGCCGCCGCGGCCGCGGTTGGGCAGGCCGATGATGTCGACCGCCGGCTCGCCCAACACCTCGCCGCTCTCGTCGATGGCGATCGCCACCGAGACGAGGCCGGCCTGGGCGAGCTTGCGCCGCTCGGGGATCGCGCGGTCCTTCCCGTCGATCAGGACGTTGCCATCCTTGAACAGGCGGCCCGACTTCACGTGGTCGATGATCTCCGGCTTGCCGGGGCTCAGGCGGATCAGGGTGCCGTTGCGGGCCTTGACCACGTTGTCGACGCCGTGGGCGCGGGCGAAGCGCGCGTGCTCGTCGAGGTGAAGCGCCTCGCCGTGGACGGGGATCGCCGTCTGCGGCCGGGTCCAGGCGTACATCTCGGCCATCTCGTCGCGGCGCGGGTGGCCGGAGACGTGGACCAGCTCGGTCCGGTCGGTGATGACCTCGACACCCTGCTCGATCAGGTCGTTGATGATCGCGCCGACGTCGCGCTCGTTGCCGGGGATGGCGCGCGAGGAGAAGATCACCTGGTCGCCGGCGGCGAGCGCGATGTCCGGATGGTCCTTGCGGGAGACGCGGGCGAGCGCCGCCCGGGGCTCGCCCTGCGAGCCGGTGAGCAGCGCCACGACCTTGTCGCGCGGCAGGTCGCGCCACGAATCGGCGCGGCGGAACTCCTGCAGCCCGTCGAGGAAGCCGCATTCGCGGGCGACGTCGATGACCCGGTCCATGGCGCGGCCGACCGCGACCACCTCGCGCCCGCAGGCCTTGGCGGCTTCGGCCACCGCGCGGATGCGGGCGACGTTCGAGGCGAAGGTCGTCACCGCCACGCGCTGGGGCGCGGCCGCGATCAGCTTGGCCAGGGTCGAGGCGACCTCGGCCTCGCTCGGCGAGAAGCCCTCGCGGACGACGTTGGTCGAATCGCAGACCAGCGCCAGGATGCCCTCGTCGCCCATGGCGCGGAAGGCCTCGGCCGAGGTCACGTCGCCGAGGATCGGCGTCGGGTCGATCTTCCAGTCGCCGGTGTGCAGCACGAGGCCGGCCGAGGTGCGGATCGCCACCGCATTCGATTCCGGGATCGAGTGCGAGACCGGCACGTAGTCGATCTCGAACGGCCCGAGCGTCACGCGCCGGCCCGGCTTGATCTCGCGCAGGTCGACCTTCGGCGCGCCCGGCTCCGACAGGCGCCGGGTCTCGAGCAGGCTCTTGGCGAAGCGGGTCGCGTAGACCGGCACCTTGAGGCGCGGCCACAGCTCGCTGATCGCGCCGATATGGTCCTCGTGCGCGTGGGTGATGAAGATCCCGAGAAGGTCCTTCTTGCGCTCCTCGATGTAGGAGAGGTCCGGGAACATGAGGTCGACGCCGGGCATCGCCTCCTCGCTCGCGAACCCCATCCCGCAATCGACCATGATCCACTTGCGGCCCTTCTCCGGCCCGAAGCCGTAGAGCGCCGCGTTCATCCCGATCTCGCCCACGCCGCCGAGCGGCAGGAAGACAAGCTCGTCCTGTCCCGTTGTCATAAATCCAGAATCCATCTCATGCCGCCGTCGCGGCCGTCCCAAAATGCACCTCGCCCGCCGTCACGGTCCGCCGCGTTCCATCGGGGGCGAGGATCACGAGCCGCCCCCCCTCGTCGATGTCTTCGAAATCGCCGACCAGGGTCTCCGTCCCGCTGCGGACCGCGATGCGCGATCCGAGGCCGGAGGCCCGTGCGAGCCAACGCTCGCGAATCTCAGGAAATCCCCGTCCGCGATCCCAGATACGGGCCGCCACGGCAAGCTTATTCGTCAGATCCGCCAACACCATGCCGGCATCAAGTGGGTATCCGAGCCCCGCCAAAGAGGTGGCGGAGGCCGAAAACGCCTCCGGGACGTCTGCGACATTGACGCCGAACCCGATCGCCACCGCCCGCCGGCCGCCCCGCAGCGTCTCCGCCTCGAGCAGGATGCCGGCGAGCTTGGCCCCGCCCGCGAGCACGTCGTTCGGCCATTTGAGGCCGAACGTCCCGGCCGAGTCGGGGCCGCAGGCCGCGTCCAGGGCCTCGACCAGCGCGCTGCCGGCGACGAAGCCGAGGCCGGCGACCCGCTCCGGCTCGACACCGGCCACCGGCCAGAGCACGCTCGCGGTCAGGTTCCCCGGGATCGAGGCCCAGACGTTGCCGCGCCGGCCGCGACCGGCCTCCTGGGCACGCGCCACGATCCAGAGCGGCCCGGTCGCGCCGGCGCGGGCCTGGTCGAGCGCCTCGGTGTTGGTCGAGCCGAGGCGGTCGTGGACGTGAAGGCGGTGCCCGGCCGCCCGCGCACCCTCGCCGAGACGGAAGTCCAAGGTCTAGAACAGCGACTTGGCTGCCGCGCCCGCCGCCCCGACGAGCGGTGCCGGCAGCAGCCAGAACAGGATCACGACGACGCTCGACAGGGCGAGAACGATGCGCAGGCCCGGCGCCATCGCCTCGTAGGGCGCCTTGGCCTCGTCGAAGTACATGATCTTGACCACGCGGATGTAGTAGTACGCCCCGACCACGCTGGTGACCACGCCGATGACGGCCAGCGCCACGAGGTTGGCCTGGATCGCGGCGGCGAAGACGTAGAACTTGCCGAAGAACCCCGCGAGCGGCGGGATGCCGGCTAGCGAGAACATCATCATCGCAAGGCAGAACGCGATCCAGGGATGGGTGCGCGAGAGGCCCGACAGGTCCTCGATCGTCTCGAACATCTCGTTCCGGCGGCGGAGCGAGAGGATGATCGCGAAGGCGCCGAGCGTCATCGCGAGGTAGATGATCATGTAGACCACCACGCCGCGGATGCCCTCCTCGGTGCCGGCGGCCAGCCCGATCAGCGCGTAGCCGACGTTGCCGATCGACGAGTAGGCCATCAGGCGCTTGAGGCTGCGCTGGCCGATCGCCGCGAACGAGCCCAGCGTCATCGAGGCGATGGCGATGAACACGATGATCTGCTGCCAGATCGCGGTCACGTCGGGGAAGGCGCCGATGAAGACGCGGACCGTCATCGCCATCGCCGCCATCTTCGGGGCGGAGGCGAAGAACGCCGTCACCGGGGTCGGCGAGCCCTCGTAGACGTCGGGCGTCCACATGTGGAACGGCACCGCCGCCAGCTTAAACGAGACGCCGGCCGCGACGAACACGATGCCGAGCACGATGCCGAAGCCGGCATCCTCGTGCAGCGCCGAGACGATGCCCGGGAACGACACCGTGCCGGTGAAGCCGTAGACCAGCGAGGCACCGTAGAGCAGCATGCCCGAGGAGAGCGCGCCGAGGACGAAGTACTTGAGGCCGGCCTCGGTGGATTTCAGGTCGTCGCGGTGGAACGCGGCGATGACGTAGGCGGCGAGCGACTGCAGCTCGAGCCCGAGATAGAGCGCGATCAGGTCGTTGGCCGAGACCATGATCAGCATGCCGATCGTGCACAGCACGATCAGGATCGGGAACTCGAACCGGTCGATGCGCTCGCGCTGGAAGTAGTCGCGCGAGAGCAGGATCGTCGCGGTCGAGCCCAGCAGCACCAGGGCTTTCATCACCTTTGAGAAGCCGTCCTGGATGAAGCTGCCGGACAGCGTGGTCACCTTGGTGCCGGCCGGCTGCGACATCACCACGAACAGGGCCACCAAGAGCAGCGCGAGGGCGCCGACGTTGACGGTCTCGACGGAGCGCTCGCCGCGGAAGGCGCCGTAGAGGATCAGCACCATCACGCCGATGCCGAGGATCAGCTCGGGCAGCAGCGGGGTGAGCGAGGGCAGGACGGTCTGCACGGTCTGGACGGTCGGCATCTCTGGCCCTGCCTTCAGCGCGCGAGGGGCAGCGCGGCGGCCGCGGTCTGCGTGTTCGAGAGGGCGGCCTTCATGCTCGTCATCAGCGCCTCGGTGGAGGGGGCGAAGACGTCGAGGATCGGGGCCGGGTGGACGCCGTAGTAGATCGTCAGCGCGACGAGCGGCGCGAGGATCAGCTTCTCGCGGTTGTCGAGGTCCAGGATCCCCTGGAGGTTGGGCTTCTCGAGCTTGCCGTAGATCACGCGGGCGTAGAGCCACAGGGCGTAGCCGGCCGACAGGATGATGCCGAAGACCGAGAAGAACGCCACCGTTGGGTTGGCCTTGAACGCCCCCATCATCGCCAGGAACTCGCCGACGAAGCCGGAGGTGCCGGGCAGGCCGACATTGGCCATGGTGAACACCATCATCGCCACCGCGTAGAGCGGCATCCGCTTCACGAGGCCGCCATAGGCGGCGATCTCGCGGGTGTGCATCCGGTCGTAGACCACGCCGACGCCGAGGAAGAGCGCGCCGGAGACGATGCCGTGCGAGATCATCAGGAACAGCGCGCCCTGGATGCCCTGCTCGTTGAGGGTGAACAGGCCGAGGGTGACGAAGCCCATATGCGCCACGGAGGAGTAGGCGATCAGCTTCTTGATGTCGGTCTGCATCAGCGCGGTGAGCGAGGTGAAGATGATCGCGATCACCGACAGCGCGAAGACGAGCGGCGCGAAGGTGTGGCTCGCATCCGGCAGCATCGGCAGCGAGATCCGGATGAAGCCGTAGCCGCCCATCTTGAGCAGGATGCCGGCCAGGATCACCGAGCCGGCGGTGGGCGCCTCGACGTGCGCGTCGGGGAGCCAGGTGTGGACCGGCCACATCGGCATCTTCACCGCGAAGCTCGCGAAGAAGGCCAGCCACAGCCACCATTGCATGCCCACGGGGAAGCGGGTCTGGAGCAGGGTCGGGATGTCGGTCGTGCCGGCCTGCCAGTACATCGCCATGATGGCGAGCAGCATCAGCACCGAGCCGAGCAGCGTGTAGAGGAAGAACTTGAAGCTGGCGTAGATGCGCCGCTTGCCGCCCCAGATGCCGATGATCAGGAACATCGGGATCAGGCCGGCCTCGAAGAACAGGTAGAACAGCACCAGGTCGAGCGCCTGGAACACGCCGATCATCGTCGTCTCGAGCACGAGGAAGGCGACGAAGTACTCCTTCACCCGCGTCTCGATGGAATGCCACGAGGCGCCGATGCAGAACGGCATCAGGAACGTCGTCAGCAGCACCAGCGGCATCGAGAAGCCGTCGACGCCGAGCTTGAACCGGATCGTCTCGGCGAGCCAGGCATGACTCTCGACCAGCTGGAAGCTCGCCGAGGTCGCGTCGTAGCGGTTCCAGGCCACCAGCGAGAGCAGGAAGGTGACGACCGTGGTGGCAAGCGCCGCCCAGCGGGCGTTCTTCGCCACCGCCTTCTCGTCGCCCGACAAGGTAAGGATGAAGGCCGCGCCGCAGAGCGGCACGATCAGCAGCCCGGAGAGGAGCCCTAAGCCGAACATCTAGCGATCCATCCCGTTCGTGAGGGCGGCTTGCGACGCGAGGCCCATCAGTGCCCCCCCGGCTTCGGCAGGCCGGCCATCAGGTACCAGCTCAGGATGCCCGCGACGCCGATCAGCATCACGAAGGCGTAGTGGTAGACGTAGCCGGTCTGGAAGCGGACGACGCCGCGGGTCACGTCGACGACGCGGGCCGCGATCCCGTCCGGGCCGGCGCCGTCGATGGCGCGGCCGTCGACCTGCTTCCACAGGAACAGGCCGAAATCCTTGGCCGGACGCACGAAGATCCGGTCGTAGAGCTCGTCGACGTACCACTTGTTGAGCAGGAACCGGTACAGCACCGGCTGCTGGGCGGCGAGCTCGGCCGGCAGCTTCGGCCGGCGGATGTACATCACGAACGCCAGCACGAAGCCGAGCACCAGCATGATGAACGGCGCGTAGGAGACGAGCGCCGGCACGTGGTGGATGTCGTGCATGATGTGGTTGTCGGGGCCGTGCGCCAGCGCGTGGCCCCAGAACGCCTCCATGCCCTCGCCGATGAAGCGGTCCTTGAAGATCAGGCCGGCGAAGAGCGCGCCGAAGGCGAGCACGCCGAGCGGGATCGTCATCACCAGGGGCGATTCGTGCGGCGTGTGATCGCCGTGATGGCCGTGCCCGTGATGGTCGTCGGCGACGAGGTCGCTCCTGTGCGCCGGCTCGACGTCGTGGCCGCGATCGTCGTGGGCGACGCCCTCGGTGTGGCCGGGCGCGCCGTCGGCCTCGTGGGCCGCGGAGGCGTGGGCGACGGCCGACGCCGCGTGGTCGTCGTGGTGGGCATGCGCCCCCCAGCGGGCCGGCCCCTCGAAGGTGAGGAAGAACAGGCGCCAGGAGTAGAACGAGGTGAAGAACGCCGCGATCACGGTGGCGAGGAAGGCCAGGGTGTGCCCGGGACGCGTCGAAGCGTAGGCCGCCTCGATGATCGCGTCCTTGGAATAGTAGCCGGCGGTGAAGGGGAAGCCGATGAGCGCGAGGGTGCCGATCGCCATCATCGCCGTGGTGAACGGGATGTAGCGGCGCAAGGACCCCATGTTCCGCATGTCCTGCTCGTGGTGCATCGCGTGGATGACCGAGCCGGCGCCGAGGAACAGCAGCGCCTTGAAGAAGGCGTGGGTGAACAGGTGGAAGATGCCGGCGGAATAGGCGCCGACGCCGAGCGCGACGAACATGTAGCCGAGCTGCGAGCAGGTCGAGTACGCGATCACCCGCTTGATGTCGTTCTGCACCAGGCCCACGGTGGCGGCGAAGAAGGCGGTGATGCCGCCGATGACCGTGACGAAGACCAGCGCGTCGGGCGCGAGCTCGAACAGCGGCGACAGGCGCGCCACCATGAAGACGCCGGCGGTGACCATGGTCGCGGCATGGATCAGGGCCGAGACCGGGGTCGGGCCTTCCATCGCGTCCGGCAGCCAGGTGTGGAGCAGGAACTGCGCCGACTTGCCCATCGCGCCCATGAACAGCAGCAGGCAGCTCAGGGTGAGCGCGTGCCAGTCCTGGCCGAGGAAGTGGAAATGCGCGTCCTTGAGCTCGTTCACCCGCGGGAAGATGCCGTCGAAGGCGACCGAGCCGAACAGCACGAAGACCAGGAAGATGCCGAGCGAGAAGCCGAAATCGCCGACGCGGTTGACGATGAAGGCCTTCATCGCGGCCGCGTTCGCAGAGGGCTTCTCGTACCAGAACCCGATCAGCAGGTAGGAGGCGAGGCCGACGCCCTCCCAGCCGAAGAACATCTGCACGAGGTTGTCGGCCGTCACCAGCATCAGCATGGCGAAGGTGAAGAGCGACAGGTAGGCGAAGAAGCGCGGCCGGTGCGGATCCTCCTCCATGTAGCCGACGGAGTAGAGGTGCACGAGCGTCGAGACGGTGGTGACGACGACGAGCATCACCCGGGTCAGCGTGTCGATGCGGAAGGCCCAGTCGACGGTGAGGTCGCCGGCCGTGAACCAGGTCGCGACCTGCACCCGCGTGGCGTGGTCGCCCTCGATGAACACGCCCCAGGACAGGAGCGCCGAGAAGGCGAGGCAGGCGGTGGTGACGTACTCGCAGACCCGCGCGCCGAGGAAGCGCCCGAACAGCCCGGCGATCAGGGCGCCGATGAGCGGGAAGAAGACGATCGCGTGATACATCGTGCGGTCCGGCCTCGCGGGGCAGCGGGTTTCTGGCGGAAGGACGTCGCGGGAGTCCCCGCTCAGCCCTTCATCATGCTGATGTCCTCGACCGCGATGGAGCCGCGGTTGCGGAAGAACACCACGAGGATGGCGAGCCCGATCGCGGCCTCGGCCGCGGCGACGGTCAGCACGAACAGGGCGAAGACTTGGCCGGTGATGTCGTTCAGGTAGGTCGAGAACGCGACGAAGTTGATGTTAACCGCGAGCAGGATCAGCTCGATCGACATCAGGATGACGATGACGTTCTTGCGGTTGATGAAGATCCCCAGCACGCCGAGCGTGAACAGGATCGCGGCGACCGTGAGGTAGTGGCTGAGGCCGATCATCGTGCTGTCTCCGCCCAAGTCTTCAGGGTCGCCCAAGCCGTCCGAGCCGCGGCCATCAGACCTCGACGCCCTGGCGCGAGGGTACCTTCCGGGTCTCGACCGCGTCCCCTTGGGTCCGCGCGTTCTGCAGGGCGATGTTCTGCCGCTTGACGCCGGGTCGGTCGCGCAGGGTCAGCACGATGGCGCCGATCATCGCGACGAGCAGGATCAGGCCGGCGATCTGGAAGAAGTAGACGTATTCCGTGTACAGCACCCGGCCGAGGATCACCGTGTTGCTGGTGTGCTCGCCCGCCGCCACGTTGCCGAGCGGCGCCTGCACCAGGCCGGGATCGATCGTCCACGAGCCGACGACGAGAAGAAGCTCGATCAGGAACACCGCGCCGATCATCGCGCCGACCGGGAGATACTGCTGGAACCCCTGCCGGAGCTGGGCGAAATCCACGTCGAGCATCATCACGACGAACAGGAACAGCACCGCGACCGCGCCGACGTAGACCACGACCAGGATCATCGCCAGGAACTCGGCGCCCATCAGCACGAACAGGCCGGCCGCGTTGACGAAGGCCAGGATCAGGAACAGCACCGAGGCGATGGGATTGCGGGACGCGATCACCATGAAGCCCGAGGCGATGGTGAGGCCCGCGAACAGGTAGAAGAAGGCGGCGGCTGCGGTCATGCGCTTGTCGGGATCGGCCGCCGGAGCGGCCCCTTCTGCCTCATGAGAAAACGGTCCGCAAAAACGGTCCGGACCCGGCCGGCCGTCTATAGAACCCGCTCCCGCGCCGCACAACCCGCGGCGCCGGCGACGGGGCGGGGATGTCAGCGGTAGGGGGCGTCCATCGCGAGGTTTCGCGCGATCTCGCGCTCCCAGCGGTCGCCGTTCAGGAGAAGCTTCTCCTTGTCGTAGAGCAGCTCCTCGCGGGTCTCGACCGAGAACTCGAAGTTCGGCCCCTCGACGATGGCGTCGACCGGGCAGGCCTCCTGGCACATGCCGCAGTAGATGCACTTCACCATGTCGATGTCGTAGCGCGTGGTGCGGCGCGTGCCGTCGTTGCGGCGCGGGCCGGCCTCGATGGTGATCGCCTGCGCCGGGCAGATCGCCTCGCACAGCTTGCACGCGATGCAGCGCTCCTCCCCGTTCGGGTAGCGGCGAAGCGCGTGCTCGCCGCGGAAGCGCGGCCCGCGATGGCCCATCTCGAAGGGGTAGTTGATCGTCGCCTTCGGCTTGAAGAAATACTTCATCGCGAGGACGAACCCCGAGACGAACTCCTTCAGCAGAAGGCCCTTGGCGACCTGATCGAGCTTCATGCCGCGATCTCCGATTCCTGGGTGAGGCTCACGCACGACGTCACTCATGCACCTGGAGCGAGGCCGGTCAGCTTGAGCACGAAGGCGACGACGACGACCGAGGCGAGCGAAAGGGGCAGGAAAACCTTCCAGCCCAGCCGCATGAGCTGGTCGTAGCGGTAGCGCGGCACCATGGCCTTCACCATGGCGATCATGAAGAACAGGAAGCTGGCCTTGAGGGCGAACCAGATCAGCCCCGGCACCCAGGTGAAGGGCGCGAACGGGATCGGCGAGAGCCAGCCGCCGAGGAACAGCACCGTGCCGAGCGCGCACATGGTCATGATCGCCACGTACTCGCCGAGCATGAACAGCAGGTACGGCGTCGAGGAGTACTCGACCATGTAGCCGGCGACGAGTTCCGATTCGGCCTCGGGCAGGTCGAAGGGCGGACGGTTGGTCTCGGCGAGCGCCGAGATGAAGAACACGACGAACATCGGGAACAGCCACAGCCAGTACCAGCCGAGGATGCCGAGCGAGGTGTCCTGCGCGATGACGATCTTCGACAGGTTGAGCGAGCCGGCGCAGAGCAGCACGCAGATGATCACGAAGCCGAGCGAGACCTCGTAGGAGATCATCTGCGCCGCCGAGCGCAGCGCACCGAGGAAGGCGTATTTCGAGTTCGAGGCCCAGCCGCCCATCAGCACGCCGTAGACGCCCAGCGACGAGATCGCGAAGATGTAGGTCATGCCGACGTTGAGGTCGGCGAGCGCCCAGCCCTCCGCGAGCGGGATCACGGCCCAGGCCGCGAGCGCCAGCGTCGCGAAGACCAGCGGCGCCAGCAGGAACAGCGCCTTGTTGGCGCCGGCGGGAATCACCGGCTCCTTCAGCACGAACTTCAAGAGGTCGGCGAAGGACTGGAACAGGCCGAACGGGCCGACCACGTTCGGCCCGCGTCGCAGCTGCACCGCCGCCCAGATCTTGCGGTCGGCAAGCAGCGCGTAGGCGATGAAGACGAGCAGGCAGGCGAGCAGCAGGAAGCTCTTCAGCGCCAGCAGCAGCACGAGGCCCACGGTTTCCCAAGGTGTCATGGCGGCCCCTTACTCGGCGGCTTCGAGGGCGCGCCCGCGGGCGAGGCTCGAACATTCGGCGAGCACGCGCGAGGCGCGCGCGATCGGATTGGTGAGGTAGAAGTCGAGCACCGGCGAAGCGAAGGTCGCCTTCGCGACCTCGCCGCCGAGGCCGGCCAGGCGATCGACCGCCGCGACCGTGTCGCCCGGCTCGACGCTGCCGATGGCGGCCATGTGGGGGTGCTCGGCGTAGAGCGCCCGGCGCAGGGCCACCAGCGAATCGAACGGCAGGCGGTGGCCGAGCACGTCCGAGAGCGCGCGCAGGATGGCCCAGTCCTCGCGGGCGTCGCCCGGCGGGAAGCCGGCGCGGTTGGCCTGCTGAACCCGGCCCTCGAGGTTGACGTAGGTCGCGCTCTTCTCGGTGTAGGCGGCGCCCGGCAGCACCACGTCGGCGCGGGAGGCGCCGCGGTCGCCGTGGGTCCCCTGGTAGATCACGAAGGCGCCGGCCCCGACCGTGCACTCGTCGGCACCGAGGTTGAACACGACGTCGAGGGCGCCGGGCGCGATCATGCCGGCGAAGTCGAGCCCGCCCTCCCCCGGCACGAAGCCGAGATCCAGCGCCCCGACGCGGGCGGCCGCGGTGTGCAGAACGCCGAAGCCGTTCCACGCCGGCGTGACGGCGCCGACGTCCTTGGCGAGCGCGGCGGCGGCGGCGAGCACCGCCGAATCGGCGAGCGCGGCGGCACCGACGATCACCAGCGGACGCTCGGCGCCCTTCAGGATCTCGAGGAAGCTGTGCTCGCCCTTGGCGAGCGCCGTCAGCGTGTCGGTGCCGGCGCCGAGATAGGTGTGGGGATAGGTGAGGTCGGTGGCCTCGCCGATCAGGCCGACCGCGAGCGGCCCCATCCGCCAGCGCTTGCGGATGCGGACGTTGAGGAGCGACGCCTCGGTCCGCGGGTTGGCGCCGACGAGCAGGATCGCGTCCGCCGCCTCGATGCCGGGGATCGTCGGGTTGAACACGTAGGCGGCGCGGCCCCAGGCCGGATCGAGCCGCTCGCCGCCCTGGCGGCAATCGCGGTTGGCGACGCCGAGCGCGGTCATCAGGCTCTTGAGCGCGTAGGTCTCCTCGACCCCGGCGAGATCGCCGACCAGCGCGCCGATGCGCTTGGGATCGGTGCCCTTCACCTTGGCCGCGATCGCGGCGAAGGCCTCGCCCCAGGAGGCGGGGCGCAGGCGGCCGTTCTCGCGCAGGTACGGCCGGTCGAGGCGCTGGACGCGCAGGCCGTCGACGGGGTGGCGGGTCTTGTCGGAAATCCACTCCTCGTTGATGTCCTCGTTGACCCGAGGCTCAATCTGCATGACCTCGCGGCCGCGGGCGTCGACGCGGATCGCCGAGCCGACCGCGTCCATCACGTCGACCGATTCGGTCTTCGACAGCTCCCACGGGCGGATGTTGTAGCTCTGCGGCTTGGGCACGAGGGCGCCGACCGGGCAGAGGTCGGCGACGTTGCCCTGCAGCTCCGAGCCCATCGCCTCCTCGAGGTAGCTCGTGATCTCCATGTCCTCGCCGCGGCCGATCGCGCCGAGATCCGGCACGCCGGCGACCTCGGCGAGGAAGCGGACGCAGCGGGTGCAGTGGATGCAGCGGTTCATCGCGGTCCGCACCAGCGGGCCGATGTACTTCTCCTCGACCGCGCGCTTGTTCTCGCCGTAGCGGGTCGAGTCGACGCCGTAGGCCATCGCCTGGTCCTGCAGATCGCAATGGCCGCCCTGGTCGCAGATCGGGCAATCGAGCGGGTGGTTGATGAGGAGGAACTCCATCACCCCCTCGCGCGCCTTCTTCGTCGTTCCGGAGCGCGTGAGGACCTCCGGCGGCTCGCCGTTCGGGCCGGGCCGGCAATCCTTGACCGCGTAGGCGCAGGAGGCCACCGGCTTGGGCGCGCCCTTCAGCTCGACCAGGCACATCCGGCAGTTGCCGGCGATCGACAGCCGCTCGTGGAAGCAGAAGCGCGGGATCTCCGCGCCCGCCATCTCGCAGGCCTGCAGCAGGGTGAATTCGGCCGGAACATCGACCTCGATGCCGTCGACGAGGATTTTGGTCATGCGCGCTTCTCAGTGCGTCGTGTCGGCGAGATCGAGCCTGCGCTCGATCCGCTCGACCGGAAGTTCGAGACGGTCGATCCGGCGATGGACGCCCGCCAGATTCTCTTCGATGCGACGGAGGTACACGAGCCTCGGGTTGTCGGGCTGGTCGGTCATCGGCTTCACTCCGCGGCCATCGGCACCGCATCGGAATGCGGGTTGGCACTGTAGCGGTCGATCCGCTTCTCGATCTCGGGGCGGAAATGGCGGATCAGGCCCTGGATCGGCCAGGCCGCCGCGTCGCCGAGCGCGCAGATCGTGTGACCCTCGATCTGCTTGGTGACGTCGAGCAGCATGTCGATCTCGCGCTTCTGAGCGCGGCCTTCCGCCATGCGCAGCATCACCCGCCACATCCAGCCGGTGCCCTCGCGACAGGGCGTGCACTGCCCGCAAGACTCGTGCTTGTAGAAGTACGCGATGCGGGCGATCGCCTGGACGATGTCGGTCGAGCGGTCGAGCACGATCACCGCCGCCGTGCCGAGGCCGGAGCCGAGGTTGCGCAGGGTGTCGAAGTCCATTTTCGCGTCGATGATCTGCTCGGCCGGCACCAGCGGCACCGAGGAGCCGCCGGGGATCGAGCACAGCAGGTTGTCCCAGCCGCCGCGCATGCCGCCGCAATGCTTGTCGATGAGCTCGCGGAAGGTGATCCCGAGCTCCTCCTCGACGTTGCACGGCTTGTTGACGTGGCCGGAGACGCAGAACAGCTTGGTGCCGGTGTTGTTCTTGCCGCCCAAGCCCGCGAACCACGCGCCGCCGCGGCGCAGGATCGTGCCGGCGACCGCGATCGACTCGACGTTGTTCACCGTCGTCGGGCAGCCGTAGAGGCCCATGTTGGCCGGGAACGGCGGCTTAAGGCGCGGCATCCCCTTCTTGCCCTCGAGGCTTTCCAGCAGCGCCGTCTCCTCGCCGCAGATGTAGGCCCCGGCGCCGTGGTGGACGTAGATGTCGAACGGGTAGCCGTGGACGTTGTCCTGCCCGACGAGCCGGGCGGCGTAGGCCTCGTCGACCGCCCGCTGCAGCGCGTGCTTCTCGGCGACGTACTCGCCGCGGATGTAGATGTAGCAGGCATGCGCCGCCATCGCGAACGAGGCCAGCATGCAGCCCTCGATCAGAAGGTGCGGATCGTGCCGCATGATCTCCCGGTCCTTGCAGGTGCCGGGCTCGGACTCGTCGGCGTTGACCACGAGGTAGTGCGGCCGCCCGTCCGACTTCTTGGGCATGAACGACCACTTGAGGCCGGTCGGGAAGCCGGCGCCGCCGCGGCCGCGCAGGCCCGAGGCCTTCATCTCGTCGATGATCCAGTCGCGGCCCATCTCGAGAAGGAATTTGGTGCCGTCCCACGCGCCGCGCTTCTGCGCGGCCTCGAGGCCCGGCGAGTGCAACCCGTACAGGTTGGTGAAGATGCGATCCTGATCGGCCAGCATGGCTTTGGCTTTCCGTGTCTCAGGTGGCCGGGTCGGTCTTGGACGGCGCCGCGTCGGGCTTCGATGGCTCCGCGGCGGGCGCGTCCCCGCTCGCGCCCGAGGCTTCCGGCTGCGGCGGCACCGCGTCGCGCGGTAGGTCGGACTGCACGCCCGCCTCGGCGCCGGCGGGCTCTCCCTCGACGACGCGCTTGGCCGGCGAATCCAGGACGTCGGCGTCGGCCTTGTCGCCGGCCTTGGTCGGCGCATCGCCGTCCGCGGCGCGCTGACGCCCCCGCTCTGGGGCTTCGAGGAGCGCGAGAAGCTGATGATCTTCTACGAGCGGGCCTCGGGCGCCCGGCTCCACGCCAACTACTTCCGTCCCGGCGGCGTGCACCAGGACCTG
>NZ_VRVH01000086.1:0-15749 GCF_008040095.1 Methylobacterium sp. WL6
GCGCGGCGAGAGCGCGGGCCGCGGCCGGGATTGACGCGGCCCGCCCCGCACCGGCACTCCTTCTGCCATGACCGCAGCCCCCACGTTGCCGCTCGCGAACCGGCGCATCCTCCTCGTCATCGGCGGGGGCATCGCGGCCTACAAGGCGCTCGACCTGATCCGCCGCCTGCGCGAGCGCGGCGCCTCCGTCCGACCGCTGCTGACCAAGGGCGCGCAGGAATTCGTCACCCCGCTCGCGGCCGCGGCGCTCGCCGGCCAGCCCGCCCATACCGACCTGTTCGACCGGGCCGACGAGGCGGAGATCGGCCATATCAAGCTGGCCCGGGACGCCGACGCGGTGGTGGTGGCGCCGGCCACCGCCAACCTGATGGCGCGGATGGCCACCGGCCACGCCCCCGACCTCGCCTCCACGGTGCTGCTCGCCACCACCCTGCCGATCCTGATCGCGCCGGCGATGAACGTGGCGATGTGGGCGCATCCCGCAACGCGGCGCAACCTCGCGACGCTGCTCGCCGACGGCGTCCGGGTCGTCGGCCCCAATGCCGGCCCGATGGCCGAGCCCGAGACAGGGCCGGGCCGCATGGCCGAGCCGGCCGAGATCGCCGACGCCGCGGCCGCGATGCTTGGGGAGGCCGAGGCGAAGACCGCCGGGTTCGGCTTCCTCGCGGGTCGCGCCAAGGCCGCTGGGCCGCTCGTCGGCCGCCGCGTGCTCGTCACCTCCGGGCCGACCCATGAGCCGATCGACCCGGTGCGGTTCATCGCCAACCGCTCGTCGGGGCGCCAGGGCCACGCCATCGCCGCCGCTGCCGCCGCCGCCGGCGCGACGGTCACGCTGGTCTCCGGGCCGGTGGCGATCCCCGATCCCGAGGGCGTCGCCGTGGTGCGGGTCGAGACCGCGCGCGAGATGCTGGCGGCGGTCGAGGCGGCGCTTCCCGCCAGCATCGCGGTGTTCACGGCCGCGGTCGCCGACTGGCGGCCCGCCACCGAGACCGGCTCCAAGATCAAGAAGGCCGGCGCGGCGCCCGCCCCGCTGACGCTGGTCGAGAACCCCGACATCCTCGCCACCATCGCCGGACGGACGGAGAACCGCCCCGCCCTCGTCGTCGGCTTCGCCGCCGAGACCGACACGGTGATCGCGCACGCCCAGGCGAAGATCGCCCGAAAGGGCTGCGACCTGATCGTCGCCAACGACGTCTCGGCTGCGGGCGGCGTGATGGGCGGCGCGACCAACACGGTCCACCTGATCGTGCGCGACGGGTCGGTCGAGACCTGGCCGACGCTCGACAAGGACGAGGTCGCGCGCCGGCTGGTGGCACGGTTTTCGGAGTTGCTTCGGGGTTAGGGCCGGTTCGGGTGCCCTACCCTGCCGCCGCCTGCTGCGCCGCTGCGAGGCGCGCGTCGTCGGCGGCGATCGCCTGGTAGGCCGGACGCGCCCGGAAGCGCGCGAGGTAGGCCATGATCGCCGGCTCCTCGGGGACGAGCTTGAACGCGGTGGTCCAGCCGAGCGCCGAGCCCCATAGGACGTCGGCGGCGGAGAAGCGCTCGCCGAGGATCCAGGGGCCGGGCGTCAGCATCGCGAGCACCTGGGCCAGCACCGTGTCGTAATCGCCGTAGGCCGACATCATCCGGGGCGGCGGCGCGCGCTCCATCGCCCGGTCGATCACGGCCGGCTCGAAGCACGAGCCGTAGAAGACCATCCAGCGCAGGTAGGCGCCGCGGGCCGGATCGGTCGTGCCGGGCGCGAGGCCGGCCTCGGGAAACAGGTCCGCGAGGTAGAGGTAGCAGGCGGCCTGCTCGGCCACCGTCGCGCCGCCGTGGCGGATCGCCGGGACCTTGCCCATCGGATTGACGGCGAGGTGCGCGCTGCCCTGCTGCTCGCCCGCCTTGAGGTTGATGACGTGCAGCTCGTGCGGCGCGTTAAGTTCCTCGAGCAGCACCCGCACGCCCGTCGAGCGGGTGTTCGGCGCGTGGTGCAGGACGAGTCCGTCGGTCGTGGTCGGCATCGTCGTCTCCGGGGCCTGAACGCTTCGGGCGCACGCTCTGCCGGAGGCCGGCTCCGGTCAAGCCGGCCGTTCGGACCGGATCGGCTCAGACCCGGTACTTGCCGTTGCGCTTGATCAGCACCTGCGTCCCCACCGGCACGCGCTCGTAGAGGTCGACGATGTCCTCGTTGAGCATGCGGACGCAGCCCGACGACATCTGCTCGCCGATGCTCCAGGGCTCGTTGGTGCCGTGGATGCGGAACAGGATGTCGCGGTTGCCCTGGTAGAGGTAGAGCGCGCGGGCGCCGAGCGGGTTGTCGACGCCGCCCTTGCGCTGGCGGTCGATCTCCGGATGGAGGGCGACCATGGTCGTGGTCGGGCTCCAGTCCGGCCAGACGCCCTTGCGGCCGACCCGGGCCTCGCCCTTCCACGAGAAGCCGAGCTTGCCCACGCCGACGCCGTACTGCATCGCCGTGCCGTTGGCCTGGACGAGGGCGAGCTGGCGCTTGTCGATGTCAACGACGATGGTGCCCGGCCGCTCGGGGCCGGAATAGCTCACGACCTGCCGGCGGTACTTCGGATCGAGGCGGTTGGTGTCGACCAGCGGCACGTCGAACGGCTTGTCGGGCATCGAGCCGACATACCACGCCGCCTCCTCGTCGTTGGCGGCGAGATTCACGGGCCCGCGCTGGTTGCAGGCTGCGAGCGGCGCGATGAGGACCGCAGCGAGGAGGATCCGGCGGAGGGGCATGGGGCCTCACGAGGCGAAGAAGCGTTCGGATCATGCCTACCGCCTCGCCGCCCCCCACGATGTGACTTTTGCGTCTCAGGTTGGATGAAGCGCCCGGCACGATTGCCCGGATTTCGCCTCGTTCGGCCGTGGGTTGCGCCCTAACTCTCCCGCATCGGTTCCGAGACGAGGCGCATCATGGCCGACACGCTCACCCTTCCCGAGATGCAAGGCGCATTGCCCGAGACGCCGCTGCGCCCGGCGATCCATCTCGACCATTGCGTGATCCACGTCAGCGACTGGACGCGCGCGAACGCCTTCTACGGCGACGTGGTCGGCGCCGAGATCGTCTCGGCCGGCGCGGGCTTCGCGTACCGGCTCGGCGGGGTGCAGCTGAACTGCCACGGCCCCGGGCTGTCCCCGGAGCCGCTCGCCGAGAAGCCGGTGATGCCGGGCGGCAGCGACCTGTGCTTCCGCTGGTCCGGCACGATCGAGGAGGCGATGGCGCACCTGGCCGCCCACGGCGTCCCCGTCGAGCTCGGCCCGGTGGAGCGCCACGGCGCGGCCGGGCCCGGGACCAGCATCTACTTCCGCGATCCGGACGGATCGCTGATGGAGTTCATCACCTACCCGGCGCCGTGACGCCCGATCGCGCGATCTCAGGCGCGGCTCTGCGCGAGCGCCTGGTTCGTCTGCTCGAGGCGCAGGGCCAGCTCGCGCATCAGCGCGATGCTGATCTGGGGAAACTGCGCCAGCAGCTCGAGGAACACGCCGCGGTCGATGCGCAGGGCGGTGGCCGCCGTTTCGGCCGTGACGGTGGCCGAGCGCGGCTGGTCGGCCAGAATGCCCATCTCGCCGACTAGGGCGTTGGCCCCGAGCAGGGCGAGACGCACCGGCCCCGCGGCCCCGTCGATGGTCACGGCGGCGCTGCCCTCTAGGATGAGGTAGGCGGCATCCGCGACGTCGCCGCGGGTGAAGAATTGCTGGCCCGCCTCGAAATGCACCCGCTCGCTGGTGAAGGCGAGCAGCTTCAGCCGCGACGGCTCGACCTCGCGGAACAGCGGCACCTGCCGAAGGGAGGTAACCTCCGTATCGAGGGTCATGGGTGGAACTCCGCACCGCGCCGGATCTCGTGATGGCGCCGGCCGCCTCATCCATGCGGCTTGCGGCGATCTTGTCCAGCCCTCCCGTCCCGGCGGCACGCTGCGACGGCGTGCCCCGGATGCCCCGTCGAACGCGATCGGGCATGCAGGCCCCCACCGGAGGTGCCATGCGCCGCGCCCGCCATCCTCGCTTCGCCGCGCTTCTCGTCGGGATCGCGTTCGCCGCCACGCCGGCCGCCGCCCGCCTGAACCGGACCGAGCTCGCGCGCGTCGCGGTCGTGCCGCCTCCGGGCGCCCGTGTTCCCCTCGATCTGGCCTGGAACGATGCCGCGGGCGACCGGCCGACCACGCTGGGCAAGGCGCTCGGCGGCCGGCCGACCCTGCTGCTGCCGGTGGACTACACCTGCGGCAACGTCTGCGACCCGATGCTGACGATGTCCGGCGCGGCCTTGGCCGCAACCGGCCTCGTCGCCGGCCGCGACGTCAGCCTCGTCCTCGTCGGGATCGACCCGCGCGACGACGCGGCCGCGGCGCGGCACATGCTCGACACCGAGCTCGGGAACCCGGGGCTTTCGGCGCAGGCGGCCGCGCTGGTGGGCGACGCCGCCGCCGTCGATCGGCTGACGCAGGCGCTCGGCTACCGTTTCGTCTACGACGCCGGCACCGACAGCTTCGCACACCCCGCCGCCGCGATCCTGCTCACCGGCGACGGCCGCGTCGCCCGCGTCCTGTCGCCGCTGGCGCTGAACGGCAGCGACCTGCGGCTCGCCCTCGTGGAGGCCGGCGAGGGCCGGACCGGCAGCCTCGCCGACCGCCTCGTCCTGCTCTGCTACGGGTACGATGCCGCGACCGGCGTCTACACGCCGATGATCCGCCGCGTCCTCAGTTTCGCCGCCGCCGGGACGATCCTCGCGATGGCGATCGGGATCGTCCTGCTCAGCCGCCGGCCCCGGCAGGCCTGAGGCCGCTCAGCGCTTCGTCGCCAAGCCGGATTTCTCGGCGCTCGGCGGCTCGCGGCCGGCGCTGGCGTTCGGTTGGGGCGAATCGATCGGCTCGACCTGCGTCGTCGGCGTCGCGCTGCCCTCGTCCGCGGGCATCGGCGGAAGCGCCGCGGTGTTCGGCTTCGGCGCGGCCTCCGGCGAAACCTTGGCCGCACTGGAGACCATCTCGCGATTCGTCATGCTCGAAAAAACCTCGTTCGACGCAGGCGCTGAATTGTCGTTTGCCCCACCGCTGTCTTCCAACGCCAGCGCACCGACGTGGTTGCGGCTAAGCTTGTCGCGGAAGCGTGAGAGGAACCTTCGGATACTGGCGAAGGTTGTGAAAGGGTGAAGAGAAGCCTGAGGAGGAGCTGATGGCATCCGGTAATTCAACCTCGAAGCGAGGTTTTGCGTCGATGGATCTCGAGCGCCAGCGCGAGATCGCCAGCAAGGGTGGCCGCAGCGTGCCGGCTGAGAAGCGTTCGTTCTCGCAGGACCGCGAACTGGCCTCGACGGCCGGCCGCAAGGGCGGTCAGGCCACCGGTACGGGCCGCGACGGCGCCGAGTGATCGACCGCCCTTCGAGACGCGCGGCGTCTGCCCTTCGCCGGGCAGGCGCCTTTTTTATGTCCGCCTCCATGCCGCAAAACGCGAAGGCCCGCCCCAGAACATGGAGCGGGCCTTCGCGTCGTGCACCGTAAGCCGGTAGGTTGATCGGTGTCGCCTCAGGAGATGCAGCGGCCGGGGATCATGCGGCGGGCTTCGGGGCCGACTAGCGAGCTGAGCGCCGCCTCGCAGCCCTCGCGCATCATCCGACGCGGCTTGAGCGGCGGCTTGGTTCCCATCTCCTGCGCCGTGTCCGATGCGGCCGGGACGGCGCGGTTCGGCTCGGATTGCATGCTCGCCACCCGGCTCGGCCGGATCGCGATCGAGACCGGGCGCATGCCCGGCAGGGGGCGGGTTTCGAATGCGGCCGGACCGGGGGCGGCGACCGTGGTCGTGGGGACCCATTGGTCCGCGCTCGCCTGGACCATCGGGTGGACGAGCAACGTCAGGATGGCGGCCGGTGCGCTCACGCCGAGAAGGAAGCCTGACCGAAGCATCGTCGTGGTCTCCGAATGGGAGCTTGACAGGATGAACGGAAAACGCGTCTTCCATGATCCGGTTCCGTCACGGCCTCGCTTTTGACGAAATCAGTATTCGGCAACAGTTTCTCGTGGCGGTGCCGGGCACGAGGAACCTTGTCCACAGTGACTCGGAGTGGCGCGGACGCCACAGGCGTCGAAAAACGGTTCGCGCCCGGAACCTGGTTCGCGCACGCCCGTTGATCGAGCACCCGGCCACCTGGTCCTCCCCGCATTCCCCTTGTGCATCGGCTGGAACCTCATCCACGGGTCGGAGATTTCTCCGGCCCGTTTTTTTTATGCCTGGACCGATGTTCTTGGCTGGCAACAAAAAACCCCGGCTCGTCGCCGGGGTTTCTTTCGTTCTGCGGATTGGTGCGGAGGCGGTTGCGGACCGCCTCGCGGTCAGGCCGACTTGGCTTCACGCCGGCGTGCCGTCTGCTGGAAGAACAGCGCCTGGCTGATGACAGCGGAGACGTTGGCGGGCTGGAACGGCTTGGCGATGAGGAAGGCCGGCTCCGGGCGCTCGCCCGTGAGGAATCGCTCCGGGTAGGCGGTGATGAAGATCACCGGGACCTCGAAGGTCTTCAGCAGGTCGTTGACGGCATCGAGGCCGGACGAGCCGTCCGCGAGCTGGATGTCGGCAAGGATCAGGCCCGGGCGCTTGCTTTCGGAGGCGATCTTGACGGCCTCGGTGCGCGTGCGGGCGACGCCGATGACGTTGTGGCCCAGGCCCTCGACCAGCGCTTCGAGGTCCATCGCGATCAGCGGCTCGTCCTCGATGATGAGGATGTCGGTGGCCATGTCCGCGGCGAGCTCGCGTCCCGCCTCGTCGACCAGGTCGCGCACCTGGCTGACGTCGACGTCGAGGATGATCGCCGCGTCCTCCTCCGAGAAGCCTTCGAGGCAGGAGAGCAGGAAGGCCTGGCGCGGCAGCGGCGTGATCTGGCCGAGCCGCACCTCGGCGGGGAGATCGTGCTGCACCTGTTCGCTGCGGCCGTTCACCGAGAGCGAATTCCAGATGCGGGTGAACACCCGGAACAGGTCGGCCTTCACGTTCGTGCTGCGGCCGAGCGTATCCGGCTCGTTGACCAGCGTCTCCAGAGTTGCCGCGACGTAGGCGTCGCCCGCCACCTGGCTGCCCGTCAACGCGCGCGCGTAGCGCCGCAGGTACGGCAGGTGCTGCACCACGAGTTGCGATGTCGACATACGATCCCCTGTGCCTTGTCGGCCTGCTATTCAACCTGCCGCCCCAACGCGGGGCATCCGACTCCGTTCCGGCAGGGCGCGGAACCGCTTCTGGCCGGAGGCGTTGCTGGTGCAGCCATGGCGTATGTCGCGCGGCAAGACAATGCGCGCGTGCCTCATGCACAGATGCCGCGAACGGCACCGGGGGACGTGAGGATGACCGACGCTGCGAAGGCGGGGAGGCCGATCGGCAATGCCGGCCTGAGGCCCGTCGGGGAATCGGGGCCCGCGGGCTCGAGGGCCGAGAAGCGCGAGCATGGATCGTCGCGCCTCAGCGACCAGGCCCAGGCGCGCATCGGCCACAACCTCCGCTGCCTCTACGACGGACTCGTCCAGCAACCCGTCCCGGATCGATTTCGCGAGCTCATCGAGCGTCTCGATGCAAAGGAGCCGAAGTCGCCCTGAGGCGCTCCGGCTCCATCTTCTGCAGTTCCTGTGGCGCGTGAAGCGCCCGCAGGACGCGAGTTCGGCGTCAGAGCGTGGGCGAGCGGCCGCGCATCAGGCCGATCACGGCCGAGATGGCGAACAGCACGATCGCGACGAAGAACACCAGCTTGGCGGCTTCCATCGCCGTGCCGGCGATGCCACCGAAGCCGAGCAGAGCGGCCACGAGGGCCACGACGAGGAACGTAACGGCCCAACCGAGCATCTGCGTTATCCTTGACAACATGGACGCGGGCTTGGCCGCGACCTTCTGACATCCCAAACGTCAAGTCGTTGTTTCGGTTCCGCCGCTTCGAATGCCTGCACACACGAAAAATCGAGCGCCTCGGATCCGGTGCCGATCGATCGCCGAAATCGTCGCCCGCCCCCTCGCGCCGGTGCGCATGTCACGCCATATTGCTCTTCGTTGGACACGAGGCCGCAGCCGGAACGGAGCCGTTCCGAACGGCGTTCCTCAGTCCAGGTCCGAAACCAGAGAACAGCGATGAGAAAAGCGTCCGCCCTCGTCCAGCGCCTCACCGATATCGTCAGCTCCGCCGCAGGTGCGGCGGCACGCGGCGTCGAGGAGGTCCTGGGTGCGCTGGCCCCGAGGCCCGAGCCGCGCCTGGTTCCGATCCGGGTCCGACCGAACGGTCCCGCTCATCGGCATTGATCGCCGCCGGAGTCGATCCGTCGCTGAGCAAGCCGCCCTCCGGGGCGGCTTTTTTCATGCGCCGTCCACCGGATTCCCGCGGCGGAGGCTCGAACGTGCCGCGCACCGCCCACCGGGCAAAGCCGACGAGCACGGCCTCGCGACAGGTCCGCCAAGTCAAGCCGCCGGCTGGTGTCCTCATAATAGGCCGCTCGAGGGGCCAATACCTGTGCCTGATCGCTGCGATGTTATGATCGTGTCGGTTGTCTTCCGCACTTGCCGCCCCGCTTAACGAACCTTTAAGTCGGCCTCGCTCGCCCAGGCCACCGCCGGGCCGGCATGCCGCATGGGCTGGGACCTGACGAGACATGGCGTTCTGGGCGCGCTGGCAGAGGTTTTACGGCTCCGGGGGAACGCGGCGGCAGATGATCGGGACCGCCGCGGCGGGGCTGATCCTCGGGCTCGGCAGCGTCACGATCGGATCGAGCCTCGTCCAGGCCTCCGAGCGCGGCGGCCTGCTCGACTTCTTCCAGGAACTCTTCGCACCCGCCCGGCCGCAGCCCGCGCCGCCGGCGCACCGCCCCGGCCGCTACGCCAACCTGCCCGACGGCCGCCGCCTCGGCTATTCGCGCCCGGTCTACCATACCCCGCGTCCCGTGGCCGACCTCTCGCCCGCCCGGTCGCGTCGCAAGCGGGCCCGCGCGGAGCGCGTGACGCGGGTCGCCGTCGCCTCGACCGGGCGTCGCACCGTCTGCGTGCGGATGTGCGACGGCTATCTCTTCCCCCTCGGCAATCTCGGGGCACGGGCCGACATGCCGGTGCACGAGGCGGCCTGCGCCGCCGCCTGCCCGGGGGCGCCGACGAACGTCTACACCCTCGGCGCCCGCGAGACCGAGCTCGACCGCGCGATCAGCCCGCAGGGCCTGCCCTACCGGGCCTCGGCTCTGGCCAACATCTACCGCCAGCGGCGCGTCGAGAACTGTTCCTGCCAGGCCGCGCCCGGCACCCCGCCCCTGCCGCTCGCCGGCGATCTCACCCTGCGCAAGGGCGACGTCGTCGCCACCCGCGACAGCGCCGACGTGGTGACGCGAAACCGGTCGGGCTCTGTCGCCCTGGTCGACTTCCGGCAGGCCGCGATCACGCGGGTCCAGAGCCGGCGGATCGAGGCGAAGGTTGGCGCGATCCGCCGCGACGCCGAGGCGCACGCCTTCCGCCGGACGCTGCGCACGGCCGAGCGGGCGAGCCTCGTCCAGGTCGCCTCGGTCGGCGACGGCTTCCGCATCCCCGAGCGCGCCGCGATCAACCAGAACCCGATCCGCGTGGTCACGCCCTCCCCGTTCCGTTGACGTCCTCGCGCTTCGGATTGTCCGCCGCCGCGCGTTCGCGTAGCTCCGGGCCGACCGCGCCGGTCGGGATCGGAAGGAGCCTCGGATGGCGGACACGGATGCCGGTACCGATGCGCCCGACTTCGACACGGTGATGCCCGCGAGCGGCCGCCTGGAAACGTTGAGCCCCCTCGTCCGCCGCCGGGTCGCGCCGAACGGCGGCCCGTTCACCGCGAGCGGGACCTGCACCTACGTCGTCGGGCACGGACGCGTCGCGGTGATCGATCCGGGGCCGGCCGATGCCGGCCACGTCGAGGCCCTGCTCGCCGATCTCGGCCAAGAGTCGGTGGCGGCGATCGTCGTCACCCACACCCATCGCGACCACTCGCCCGGCGCCCGCCTGCTGCAGGCACGCACCGGCGCGCCGATCGCCGGCTGCCTGCCGCATCGGGCCGCCCGCGCGCTCGGCGCCGGCGAGATCGGCCATCTCGATGCCGCCGCCGACCGCGACCACGTCCCCGACCGGCCGATGCACGAGGGCGATGCGCTCTCCGGCGAAGGCTGGACCCTCGTCGCGGTCGAGACGCCCGGCCACACCATGAACCACCTCGCCTTCGCCCTGCCGGAGGAGGCGGCCTTGTTCTCCGGCGATCACGTCATGGCATGGTCGACCAGCATCGTCGCGCCGCCGGACGGTTCGATGCGCGCCTACATGGATTCGCTCGACAAGCTCAGGGGCCGCGACGAGACCATCTACTGGCCGGGCCATGGCGGCCCGGTGCGCGATCCCCGGCGCTTCGTGCGCGGGTTGGCCAACCACCGCCGCCACCGCGAGGCCTCGATCCGCGCGCGCATCGCCGCCGGCGACGACACCATCCCGGCGATCGTCGCGGCCACGTACCAGAACCTCGATCCGCGCCTGCGCGGCGCGGCGGCGCTGTCGGTGTTCGCCCACCTCGAGGATCTCGTCGCGCGCGGGCTGGTGGCGACGCAGGGCGCGCCGCGCCTCGACGGGATCTTCGCACCGGGCTCCTCGCCGGCCGGCTGAGGCGCGAGACCGCCCGCCGCGTGCGGCCGCCCGACGCTACTTCACGGCGAG
Source organism: Methylobacterium sp. WL6 (assembly GCF_008040095.1). Lineage (NCBI taxonomy): Bacteria > Pseudomonadati > Pseudomonadota > Alphaproteobacteria > Hyphomicrobiales > Methylobacteriaceae > Methylobacterium > Methylobacterium sp. WL6. Next base: position 10,666 of record NZ_VRVH01000086.1, read on the forward strand.
CGCGAGGTTCGCGACCTCGTCGAGATAGGCCCGGATGCGGTCAGCGTTGACGCCGAAATCGCGCGTGCCCAGCCGCGAGGCGGAGCGGACGTCGATGCGGGCGCCGTCGGCACGCGGCCGGACGCGGATGGTGACGTCGTCGGGCAGGTTGAGGATGAGGCTGCGCGAGACCGCCTCGATCCGGCCGTTGCCGGTCCGCCCGCCGGGGCGGATCGCCTCGACGATCTGCCACTTGCGATTCACCGCCGCCTTGCGCGCCAGCTCGAACGCCTCGTCGGCGTCGATGTCGAGGGTCAGCGGCGCGATCTGCGGATAGGCGGCGCGCTGCCGTTCGCGGGTCGGGAGGTCGGGATCGGCGGGGTAGCGCCCGTTCCGGGCGGCGAACGCTGCGCGCGAGCGCGAGAAGGCCGGAGGGTTGTCGATGTCGGTGGTCACGTCGGTCAGCGCCGGCAGCCGGAAGCCCCGCAGCGCCGCGTAGGCCGGGTAGGCGAGCACCAGCATCGCGAGAACCAGCCCGCCGAGCGCCGCACCGAGGCCGCGGGCGCCTTCCCGCCAGACCCGGACGAAGGCGAACCCGGCGAGCGCGACGCCGGTGATCCGCGGCAGCACGCCGACGATCAGCGCGAGCGGCCCGAACACCTGCACGACGACGGCGAGCGTCGCCACCGCGTTCGGGGCCGGCACGCCGGCGCCGGCCAGCGTCAGCGCGAAACCGGAGACGTTGAGGGCGCGGGCGATGCCGGTCGGCAGCAGCGCGGCCGCCAGCAGAAGGCGCGCGGCGAGAAGCAGTCCGTCCTGGGCTCGGGCGATCACGCGTGGTCTCCGGTGGTCTGAGGCGAGGACGGCATCGTCGTCCGCACCGCTGAAGACCGGGTTAAGTCGCCCCCGCGCTCAACCGGAAACGCCGCCGCGGAACAGGCGTCCGCGCTCGGTCCACGCCACCACGAGGAGCGCGGCCGCGCCGAGCCCGGCATAGCCGAAGGCGATCGGCAGGGTCGTGCCGTCGAAGCACTGGCCGATCGCGAAGCCGCAGAGCGCGCCGAGGATCGTCGTGTAGAACCCGAGGAACGAGGAGGCCGTGCCGGCGATCGCGCCGAGCGGCTGCAGGGCGAGCGCGTTGAAGTTCGGCATCGCGAAGCTGATCAGGAACTGGTTGCCGGCGAGCACCGCGAGGAACAGCGCCAGCGGCGGGTGCCCGCCATAGGCGAGCCCGATCGCGACCTGCCCGAGCGCCACCGCGACGAAGGCCGTCAGCCCCGCATGCGACAGCGCCCGCATCCCGAGGCGGCCCACCACCCGGGCGTTGACCAGGGTCGCCGCGCCCATGGCGCCCGCGACCAGCCCGAAGGCCAGGGGGAACAGCGCGCCGAGGTGGTAGAGCCCGGTGTCGAACACCTGCTGGGCCGAGCCGACATAGCCCATGATGCAGCCGGTGAGCAGGCCGAGGGCGGTGGCGTAGCCGATCGCGACGCGACAGCCGAGCGTGGTCCGCAGGGCCTGCCCCGTCGCGGCGAAGGAGAGCGGCCGGCGGTATTCCGGATGCAGCGTCTCGGGCATGCGCGCTAGGAACCAGAGCGCGAGCAGCCCCGCGAGCGCGAGCATCGAGACGAAGACGTAGGTCCAAGAGCCGAGCGCGAGCATCGCCCCGCCGATCGCCGGCGCGATCATCGGCACGATCAGGAACACCATCATGGTGAAGGACATCACGCTCGCCATCTCGCGCCCGGCGAAGCGGTCGCGCACGATCGTGGTCGAGAGCACCCGGCCGCCGGCCGCGCCGAGCCCCTGGATCACGCGGGCGGCGAGCAGCCATCCGAACGACGGCGCGACCATCGCGAGCAGGGTTCCGGCGACGTAGACCAGCAGGCTGCCGATCAGCACGGGACGTCGCCCGAGGGCGTCGGAGACCGGGCCGTAGACGATCTGGGCCGAGCCGAAGCCGATCATGTAGACGTAGATCAGCCACTGCAGGTGGTTCGGGTCGACGACGCCGAAACGGGCCTGGATCGCCGGGAAGGCCGGCAGCAGGTTGTCGATCGAGATCGCGGTGACCGCCATCATCAGCGCGACGATCGCCACGAACTCGACGAAGCCCGGCCCGGTCCAGGGACGCGCGCGCGGGATCGCCTGGCCTTCGGGCGGATGGGGCCGGATCGGTGCTGTCACGGGAACGCCCTTGGCGGCGCGGGAACACCTCCGACGGGAAGGGCCGCACGGGCCGCCTCATCGGGGCGGTTCGCGGCGGGGATGTGGCCGGCGCATGCACGGGACGCCGAGGAGATCCCCCGCCGGCTGCTGGAACGGAAACGGCCTAGCTTCGTTGCATCGCCAACACTCGCTGCATACCCGGAGTTCCCGTGTCGACGCTCGTCCGCATCCTTCTCGCGATCTTCCTGCCGCCGATCGCCGTGCTCGTGACCAACGGCATCGGCCTGCAGTTCCTCCTCAATATCGTCCTAACGCTGATGTTCGGCCTGCCCGGCATGATCCACGCGCTCTGGCTGATGAACCGCGACCGCCCTCTGCTCTGAGCGGCATCGCCGAAACGAAGACAGCCGCCGGTCGCGCGACCGGCGGCTGTCTTCGTTCGACCGAGCGCGTCGCGATCGGTCAGGGCTTCTCGGGCTTGTCCGTCCGAAGCGCGGTCGTCGTCACCTTGCGCACTGGGCGCGGCGCGGCGTGAGCCACCTTGACGGTCTGCGCGGCGACCTTCACCGGCTCGGCGACGACCGCGTCCGCCGTCGGCGTCGCGGGTGTCGGCGTCGCGTCCTTGTCGAAGACCTTGCCGAGCAGCGTCCGGTAGGTGCTCGGATCGTCGTCAGCGCCGGCGACCGTGATCCGCGCCGGCTTGGCCTTCGCGGCTTCCTTGACCCCATCGTCGCTGGGGTCGGGCTGCTTGGCCATCAGCGTCCGCGTGCCGGGCTTCATCGCGTCGGGCTTGGCCGTGCCGGGCTTGCCCGCATCCGCCTTGCCGCCCTTGGCGAGGGCTGACGCCGCGGCCTTGGTCGGGATCGGCGCCTCGGGCGCGGCGGCGAGCATCACCGGACGGCCCTTGGCGTCGACCTCGATCTCGCGCGGGCCGGCAGCCAGGCTCTCCGGCCGGCTGACGTCGCCGAGGTTGTGTCGGCCGTAATCCTTGGCGCTGTAGGGCAGCTCGGTCTCGGTGCCGCCGAGGTTGGCGAAGGCGGTGGTCTGCTCGGCGCGGAACACCGGGTTGCCGCCGCCGTCGTCGTAGACCACCCGCGTCGCCGGCGTGCCCTTGGCGACGAGCTCGGCGATCTCCTGGTTGTCGTGGGTGCGCTTCTCGGCGACGAGCGGATCGACCTTCGGCGTGCACGAGCCGGCGGCGGCATCCGCGCCGCCGAATACGTACTTGGTGCCGCACACCCCGACCTTCGGCTCGTCGCGCAGGGCTTCGAAATAGTCGGCGCCTTCCTTGAGGTTGCGCCAAAACGGGGCGTTCGGGTCGTTCCGGTACTTGGCCATGTTTTGTGCCGTCATCCGGAACGGATACGACTGGAACTGGAACGCGCGCTGGCCGCCGGCGAAGGCCTCGCGCGCGACCGCGTAGATCTCCGACATCGATGCGTCTGTCATCGCGAAGCACCCGGCCGACGAGCAGGTGCCGTGGACCATCAGGTAGTTGCCGGTGCTGCCGTTCGCCCGGTCGTAGGCGTTCGGGAAACCGGTGTCGAAGGAAAGGTAGTAGGACGAGTTCGGGTTCATCTGGCCCGGGGTGATCGTGTAGAATCCCTCCGGCGCCTGGCGATCGCCCTGCTTGCGCTTGGGCCCGAGCTGGCCCGACCAACGGCAGATCGGATAGATCTTCAGGAGCCCGTAGCGACCGTCGGTCCCGCGCTTCCACACCTCCATCTCCGCTTCCTTCTTGTAGGCGCGGATCAGGATCGGGTCGCTCTGCTGCATCCCCTTGGTCTGCATCAGGGACAGGGTCTGGGGCGGGATCGGCGTGAGCGAGCGCGTCGAGGCGCCGTTGATCATCCCGTCCTGGCAGCCGCCGAGGGACAGGGCGGCCGCGACGGCCACGGGCGCGATCAGGCGGGACGCTCTGTGGAGACTTGCAACGGCGAACCGGCGCACAGCCATGGGGGAACCTCGTCCTCGAACACACCGCGCGCGGGCCTTGTCGGCAGCCGTCGTGCGTCACTCCCCCACTCTCTAGCTTTGGTAAGCTTACGCCTCCGTTACCGCAAGGATCCGCCCCCCGCCCCACTCGGCGCCACCGGCCCCGATGTGGATCACGGGGACGGGCGCAGGGTGCGCCGCGACTCCGCCGCGATCAGGTCGACGAGGAACGCGTCGTCGACCGGATCGGCCAGGCGCAAACCGACTGATGCGGAAGGGGTTTCCACCGTCAGCCAGCGCAGGTCGGGGCGCGTCGGCTCGGCCGCCACGACGCGCCTCGCGGGGCTTCCCGGCACGTGCTGCAAAAAGGTTAAATGGTTCCCCGATCCTCGCTGTGCCAAAATGTCACAAATGCCGTAGGCGACCTCGGGCGGCGTGTGGAGGTGGGTCAACAGCCAGAATTGGTTCTCGGCGACGGGGTTCGACAGCGCGATCCGCAGGCGGCGGACCCCTTCGGCGAGGAAGCGGTAGTCGGCCTCGTCCGAGGCCGGGTCGTGGTGGTTGAAGACGCATGCGAGCCCGTAGCGCTCGCGATACAGCCGGTGGCGCCCGCGCCAGATGCCCTCGCCCTGCCGCTCGTCCAGGGGGATGGTCTCGAGCTGCGATCGATCCAGGAGCGCGGCGAAGTCGTCGGCGAGGCAGTCGCGAACCATCCCCGGCATGGTGAAGATCCAGTCGAACGGCCCCGACCAGGTACGCAACCCGAGCGTCTTCAGCACGTGCGCCATCTGGCAATGGGCGCCCAGGGAGACGTGGTTGACCGGGCCGGGCTCGCGCTCGCTGCCGAGCAGGCCGCCGAGCCTGCGTCCGAGCCCGCGCAGGAAGCCGGTGCCGTAGGGGCCGCCGGGTTCCGGCCGGCTCACAGGCGCCGGCCGATCTCGAGGAACTTGCGGGCGCGGCGGTCGCGGATCTCGTCGGGGGCCACGCCGTCGAACTCGGCC